>CAYHRR010000042.1:0-13714 GCA_964358875.1 uncultured Planctomycetaceae bacterium
AGCGCGCGCGAGAGCCACGCGTGTCCGACTCGAACAAGCCTTCCGTCGCGTTCCTCATCGATCGTTGGGATCCGCAGCGCGGCGGAGCCGAGCGCGCGCTCGCGCAGTTCGCGCAGCACCTCTTGCGGCGCGGACATCGCGTGCTCGCCGTCGCCGAGCAGCACGCGCTCGAGGCTCCCGGTGAGCACGTCACGATTGCGAGTTCCGGTCTCACGCGCTCGCGCCGCGAACGTGATCGCGCGCGCAAGCTCGTCGCTGCGGCGCGCGCGCACGGCGCGGACGTGACGATCGGTTGCCGGCATCTGTACGAGTGCGACTTGTACTGGCCGCACGGCGGCGCACATGCCGTGACGTTTCGGCAGATCCGTTTGTCGCAGGGTAAGTCGCCCGATCGCGCGCCCTACGGTCGTCACAAAGTGTTCATCGAGTTCGAGCGAGAGCTCCTCGAACGTGGCGGTGCGCGCAGCGTCGCGTGCGTGTCCTCGATGGTCGTTGAGGAATTCGCGCGCGCTTGGCCGGCGTGCCGCGAGCGCCTGGTGCTCGTCGAAAACGGCGTCGAGCTCGCGCGCTTCGACCCGGCCTTGCGAACCACGGTGGGCGCGGCGTTACGGCGCGAAATCGGCGTCGATGCGCAGCGAGCGCTGCTCCTGTTCGTCGCGCGCAATCCGCAGCTCAAGGGCTGGAAGTGCGTGGAGGCTGCGCTGTCGCTGATGATCGAACGAGGCGAGCGCGACTGGGCGTTGCTCGCCGTCACGCCGCGTCGCGTCGGGCTTGCGACGCATCGAGCTCGCGCCGGCGAGGCCATGGTCGTGTGGCGCGAGCGCCTCGAACCCGTCGCGAGCTATCTCGCCGCCGATGTCGCGCTGCATCCGACGTGGCGCGACACGAGCGGGCTGGTCGTGCTCGAAGCGCTCGCCTGCGGCACGCCGACCGTGACGTCGAAGTTCGCGGGCGCGGCTTCGCTCGTGACCGGCGCCGCAGGAGAAGTGCTCGACGATCCCGCCGACAGCGCCGCGCTCGCCGACGCCATCGCTCGACAACTCGCGCGCGTGCGCGCAGGAAGCGTCGATCGCAGTGCGATTCGCGCGCGCGTCGCGCACCTCGACAGCCCACTTTGTCACGAGACGCTCGAGCGCATCGTCTTGCAGCTCGTGAACGAAGCACGCCGCGCGAAGTGCTAGTTTCTCGCGCCATGCCGATCACGCCCGTCACGTGTCCGCTCGACTGTCCCGACGCCTGCGGCGTGCTCGTCGAGAGCAATGCGCGCGGCGAGTTCGTCGCCCTGCGCGGCAATCCGGCGCACGGTTACTCGCGCGGCGTTTTGTGCGGAAAAACGGCGTTGTACGGCGAAATGCTGCAAGCCGAGAAGCGCTTGCGCACGCCGCTCGTGCGACGCGGAACGAAGCGCGGCGGCGAACTGGTCGAAGCGACGTGGGACGAAGCGCTCGCGCGCATCGTCGAGCGCATCACGCCCTTGAAGCCGCAGGGCCAGCGCATCCTCGAGCTTTCGTACGCGGGTTCGATGGGTCGTGTGCAGCGCTTCTTTCCGCTGCGCATGCTCAACGCGCTCGGCGCGACGGTCACCGACGGCGGCCTGTGCGACAACTCGACGACGGCCGGTTACGAGTGCGTGCTCGGCGAGGTCTACGGCGCCGATCTCGAGCAACTCGACGACTGCGATCTCGTCGTGCTGTGGGGTTGCGACATGGTGCGCACGGTGCAGCACCTGCAGCCGGCGGTGCAGCGCCTCGCGAAGCGCGGCGTGCCGGTGATCGCGATCGACATCTACCGCACGGACACGATCGCCGCGCTGGAGCGCTGGGGCGGCCGCGGGCTGATCGTGAAGCCTGGCAGCGACGCCGCGCTCGCGCTCGCATTGACGCGCCTCGCCTACGAGCGCGGCTATGCCGACCGGGGCTTTCTCGCCGAGAAATGCCACGGTTTCGAGGAATTCGAGCGACACGTGCGCTCGGCGCACGACCTCGCTTGGGCGAGCACGGTCACGGGTCTCGAGGCGAACGCGATCGCTGCGCTGGCCGATGCGCTCGGTCGCGCGCGCACGCCGTTGATCAAGACCGGCGTCGGTTTCGGCCGCCGGCGCGTCGGTGCGATGAGCATGCGCGCGGTGTGTTCGCTCGCTGCGGTGCTCGGCAAGGCGGACCGCGTTCACTACGAGAGCTTCGCGTGCTTCACGTTGGCGAACGAAGTGATCCCGCGGCCGGATCTGCGTCCGCTCGGTGCACGCAAGGACGTGATCAAGCATGTGCAGCTCGGCCGCGAACTCGACAGCGGTCGCTTCGGCGCCGTGTTCGTGTGGGGTCACAATCCGGCGGTGACGTGTCCCGAGGCCGCGCTCGTGCGACGCGGTCTTGCGCGCGACGATGTCTTCGTCGTCGTCCACGAGCAGTTCTTGACCGACACTGCGCAGCTGGCCGACGTCGTCTTGCCGGCGACGATGTTCCCTGAGCACACCGATCTCTACCGCAGCTACGGCCACCGCCGTCTGCAGCTCGCGCGCAAGGCCTGCAACGCGCCGGTCGGACCTGCAGGCGGTGGTCCGCGCTCCAACGTCGACACCTTCGCCGCGATCGCGAAAGCGCTCGGTTTGCCGCGCGAAACGTGGGATGTGACGTCGGAGCAACTGGTCGCCGACCTCGTGCGCGCATCGGCGTCGACGTTCGACGCCCGGCAACTCGCGGCGCTCGAACGCGGCGAGGCCGTCAAGCTCGACGCGCCGCACGCGACCGGATACGGCACGCCGAGCGGCAAGAGCGAGCTCGGCAGCGCCGCTGCGGCAAAGCTCGGGCAGCCGGCCGTCGCCACGCACGTCGTCGACGACGCCGGCGGGACGCGCGGCCGCTTCTGGCTCGTGTGCGCGCCGAGCGTGCACACACACAACTCGACCTTCGCGCACAGCGCGCGCCACGTGCACCGCGTCGGCGTGCATCACGTGCACGTGCATCCCGAGGACGCGCGCGAACTCGATCTCGCCTCCGGCGAGCGCGCGGTGCTCTCCAATCAGCTCGGTTCGTTGACCTTCAGCGTCGAACTCACCGACGACATGCCGCGCGGCTCGGTGCGCATCGACGGCTTGCCTCTCGCCGCCGACGTGCCCGAAGGCGTCGGCATCAACGCGCTGGTCAGCGCCGAAGTCTCGGACCTCGGCGACTCCAACACGCTCTACAGCACGCGCGTCGACATCCGGCGCGCATGACTCGCGGCGTCACGCGGCGCGGATCTGTTCTGCGGCGGGTGCCTTGGTCTTGAACAGCGCGTAGAAGTCTCGATCGGTTTTGAAAAGGTGCCGCGCGACGACGTCGACGGCGAGGAACTCGATCAGTTCGCCGAGGCTGACTTTGCCCGCTTCCGCCGAGGCGCGCAGCTCTGCCGCGCGCGCGAGCAATCCGGCGTGCGCGTGCTTGTGGGCATCGATGTGCGCGTAGCCGTGCTCGACGAGCAAGGCCTCCTCGTCCGCGAAGTGGTGCGCGACGTGCGCGAGCAGCTGGTCGAGCGCCGCGCGGTACGAGGTCGGGTCGGAGTCCTTCGCCAGCGAAGCCGCGACCGTTGCATTCGCGAGGTCGAACAGCTCGCGGTGCTCGCGATCGATCGTCGGCTCGCCGCACTCGTAGGCCTCCAGCCATTGCAGGCGCAGGACCGACGTGCCGGCCTCCGCCGCCCACGCGTCCGAACTGCCGCGCTCGTCGACGCTGACTTGGTTGCGCCCGCCGTGCTTGGCCGCATACAGCGCCGCATCGACGCGTTGGAACCACACCTCGGCACTCTCGCCGGCGAGATGCTCGGCGACGCCGACGCTCATCGTCACTCGGCCGACGCCGGAGAAGGCGTGTAGCTCGATCGCGGCGCGCAGTTTCTCCGCCAAGGTCGCCGCCGAGCGATAGCCGGTCGAGGGCGTCAGGACCACGAACTCCTCGCCGCCCCAGCGGAACAGGAGGTCGCCGACGCGTGTGCTCGCCGTGATGGTCGCGCAGAGTTCGCGCAGCACCGAGTCGCCGGCCGGGTGGCCGTAGGTGTCGTTGACGCGCTTGAAGTGGTCGATGTCGACGAGAATCAACGACAGCGGCTGCCTCAGGCGCGCGCTGCGGCTCAATTCCGACTCGACGACGCGGTCGAGGTGCGCGCGATTCCACGCACCGGTGAGGCGGTCGGTCGAGCTCAGATGCTCCAACTCGACGATGCGTGCGCGCAGTTGATCGAGTGCCTCGCGCGAGCCGGTGCCCGGCGTTTCGTCGATCACCAGCAGCGTGCTGTCGCGGACAGTCATGGCGCGCGCCTGCGCGAGGATCGAACTCCCGTCCCGGCGCGGCAGGCGCAGCGTCTGCCAGGCTTCGCTGGGACGTTTCACGATCGCTTTCACCGCGTCGGATGTCAGACACACGGGGTCGAAGATCCGCAGGAACTGCTCGTTGAGGAACTCGACGTCGTCGTCGCCGCTGAGCAGAGCGAGGGCCACGGGAAAGTGCAGCATCAGGTTCTGCACGGTCGGCTCGGACATCCAGGCGTCATCGTGTTCGTACATGCTCGTGCTCAACGGTTGGGGAGTGCGGCGCAGGGGCTCGACCTCGATGTGGACGCGTGGCGTTCGGTCGGCGCTGCGGCGCGCGCACCGCGCGTTGTCGTCCGCGCGCGCGCAAGGTCTTGAGTGCCGGAGCCAAGTGCGTACGGATACGGCGCACGACGTTGGCGCGGTACGCATGTCGCGTTAGCGTGCGCGGCGAGGTACCTCGATGCTGATCTCCGGCGTTCTCCTTCTGCACTTGTTCGCTGTCCCGCAGTCCGTCGACGCTTCGGCGGCGCGCAGCTGGACGCAGTCGTTCGGCAACGCGCTCGGCACGAGCCGCGTCGACGTCGAGCCGGCGCGTTCCGAACCGGCGACCCTGTGGGAGGTCGAGACCGGCGCGGTCGTCGGCGATCCGGTGACTTGGGACGGGCTCGTGTACGTCGCGGCGAAGGGGACGAGCGGGCACGTGCTGCGCATGTACGGCCTCGAAAAAGGCGCGCTGCTCGCGACAGGACAACTCGGCAAGGACACGCCGCTCGGGCTGATCGCCTGGGACGAATTCGTCGGCGTCGCGCTCGCCGACGGCGTGCACGTGATGACCTTCAACGCCAAGGACAAGAAGCTCGTCGACGCGCGCGTGCTCGACGCGACCTTGCCCGGCGCGCCGCGCGTGCTCGCGGCGATGGCCTATGCACCGACCTCTGCGGGCCTGCGCATCTTCGATCTCAAGTACGGCAATCTGCGCGGCACGCTGCCGCTGGAGCACGGCTCGAGCGCCGTGCGACTCGGCGGTGCGTGGGGTCCGCCGATGTTCGCGGGCGTGATGACCAAGGACGCGACGTGGATTCTGCGCGGCATCGAAGTCAGCGGGCTCGCAGGCGCGAAGATCGAAGCGCTCGGTGCGAGCGAAGTCGACATCGGCACGGGCGCGCTCGATGCGCTCGACGCGACCATCGTCGCGCGCCTGCAGCCCGAGGCCGGAGCAGGGGCGTGGCTCGTGATCGCGGCGGCGCCGCTCACGTTGAAGGACGGCTCGAGCGCGAGCACGGTGGTCGTCGGCGAAGGTGCGGGCGCGAAGGTCACGGCGACGCCCTTCGTTGGAGCGGTCGCGATTCACGAAGGCGCAGCCTTCGGTTTCGATGCCGACGGCGCGCTCTTGCGTGTCGAAGCGTCCGGCTCGAGCGCGACGATCACGCCCGCCGATCCCGCTGCAGTGCGCGGGCCGATCACGATCGCGCGCGATGTCGCCTATGTCGGCGGACGCGCGATCGACTTGAACAGCGGCAAGGTGCTGTGGTCGCTGAAGAAGCCCGTCGCCGAGCGACGCATGATCCCGGCCGGCGATTTGCGCTTCGTTTTCGCGGAGAAAGCGAAGCTCGTGTGCGCGGGTGTGCGCTCGAACAAGAAAGCTGCGAGCGAGGCGGGCGGCGCAGCGGTCGCGAGCAAGCCGGGCTCGGGCGACGGCGTGATCCGCAGCGATGGCGTGCGCATCGCGGGCGCGGTGACGGCCGGTGAGAACGGCGCCTGGCGCGTGCAGGAGGAGAGCGGAAGGTCATGGGATCTCGGCGCGGCGGAAGTCGCCGCCGTCGAGAGCGCCGGTGAATTCAAGCTCGTCGGCGAAGAGCACGCCGTGCACCGCGCGTGGCTCGCCGTGCTGCACGCCGAACATCGCGAGCGCCTCGTCGAAGCCTTCAACACGTTCCTCAAGGCGCGGCTGACGGAGGATTGCAAGCGGCTGGTCGACGAGGCCAAACGCTGTGCTCTCGACACTGCGCGCGTCGGCGAAATGACGGCCAAGATGCTCGCGACGAAGCCGCCGGACGGCGGCACGAAGGAGTCGCAACGCACGGGGCCGCTCAAGAAGGAGAACGAGTTGCGCAAGCGCTCGCGCGCGAGTTTCACCGAGGCTGCGGCCTGGTGCAGCGCGAACTCGTTGCGACTCTGCGCGACAAACTTGTTGATCGGCGGCGAAGAACTCGCGCCCGCCGAACCCAAGGCCGACGCGTTGGTCGCCGAGTTGATTCCCGAGGGCTTTCCGTGGCGCGAAGATCCGAGCGCAGGCGTGTTGTGGCGCCAATGGGCCAAGCACTTGCTGCGCTCGGGCGGCGAATTCGTGCCCAAGAGCGACACTTCCGCGTGGCGTCGCGCGCGGACCGCGCCGTGGAACGCCGGGATGGTGATCTTGCGCTCGCCGAACGCGGTGCTGTATTCGCGCGACGAAACGCCCGAGATCGTCGGAGGCACGCTCGACGCCGCCGAGTTCGCGGTGCGTCTGTTGCAGCGCTTGTTGCCGCCCGATCCCGATGCGTCGCAGGCCTTGCTCGAGATTCGTCTCTTGTACGACCGCGCGGAATACCTGCGCGAACGCGGCGCCGGCGGCCGACTGCCGATGGCGTGGACGGCGGGCTACTACTCGGAGTCGGAAGGCATTTCGCGCTTCTACGTCCCGCGCGGCGAGGAAGCCAAGGATCCGCTCGGGCGCGGTTTCTACGCGACGATCTCGCACGAGCTGACGCACCACTACCTCGACATGGCTTGGATCTCGCGCAAAGCGCAGCGCAGCACCGACTCGGTCAAGCCCGACTTGCCGGGCTACTGGATCATCGAGGGCACGGCGCGCTTCATCGAGGATCAGGTCGCGTCGTCGCTGCGCGCCGAGTCCGGTCTCGCGCAACGCGACGCGGTGTCCGCGTACATCACGAAGGTCGTCGCCAGCGAGAACAAGCTGATCAAGGTGCAACGCTTGATCGACCTGCCGCAGAAGCAATTCCAATCGTTGAGCGACGAGACCTTGTGCCAGGTGCCGTTGCCCGACGACGCCACGCGCGCCCTGCTGATGACCGAACGCGGCGTTTTCTACGAGGAATCCGGCTGTCTCGTGTTCTTCCTCATGTACCGCGCAGGTCCCGACGTGCGCGCCAAGTTGGTCGAGTACCTGCGCGCGACCTACATGGGCACGGTCGTGCCCGAGGGCTGGCTCGCGCTCGGCTTCGATAAGGCCGAAGCGCTCGACGCGGCCTTCAAGAACTTCGTGATGAACACGAATCGCTGAGCGTCGCGCGCCGCGACGTCACGGCAACACGGTGAAGGTCAGCCCGGCCGAGAGGCTGAGGTTGTTCGGCGGCGCGAAGCCCGAGTCACGCGTCGAGGCTTGCACGTACAGCGTCTCGCCGGCGAGCACGCCGTGGGACGCGAGGTACGCGTGCGTGAAGGCGAAGGCATAGCTGCCCGTGCAATTCGCGGCCGGCCAAGCGTCGCCGTTCGAACTCCGCACCGTCGTGCGCGCGGCGGGAATGCTGACGCACAGGATTCCGCCGTGGAACGGAGTCGTGTTCGGCGCGCGGCTCCAGATCAGCTTGCTCGAGACGCCGTTGAGCAAGAGGCGCGCTGTGAGCACGAGGTCATCGGGCCCGCTCAGCGACACGTCGCCCGTCGCCTCGATCGTCGGAATGCAATTCGCGCTGCTCAGCTTGCCCACGCAGTAGCCGGCGAAGGGCGAGTCGCTCTCGATGCGCACGTCGTCGACGAGCCAACCGGCGTAGTCGTTGCCCCAGCCGTCGACCGGATCGAAACGGAAGCGAATCCGAACGCTCGCGCCGCGATAGGCGTCGAGCGAGAGCACGCGCTCGTACCAAAGGCCTTCAGCCGCTCCGGTCGCGAGCACGGCCCACGTCGTGCCGTTGTCGGTCGAGACCTCGACGAAGCGGTGGTCCCAGCCGCAGTTGCCGCCGCCGCACTCCGTGTCCTCGTAGGTCATGAAACGCAGGCGCGCGCTGCTCGCCCCGGCCGGGATCGCAATCGCTTGCGCGAGGGAAAGACGCCCGACGGCGGCCGTTTGGAAAGCGCAGACACCGAAGTTGCCGTCGTTGAACGCTGCGCAGAAGCCGGGGCTCGGGTAGGGCGCCGTGTTCGGCGCGCACGCGTCGTTGTCGTCAGCGAGATGCCAGCGTCCGGTGGGCGTCCATTGGGCGAGTCCCGCGCTGAAATCGTCGGAGAACAGTGTCGTCGTTTGAGCGCGCGTCGGCGCAGACAGCGCGACGATCGACAGGGCGAGAGCGGCGATGCAGTTGAGCTTCATGAAGGTCCTTCCGTTGGGTTGCGTGAGCCTAGCGGATGCCGCCGACTCGCGATTCGGTTCAGACGGCAGCGCGAGTCGCCGTCCGCGCGGTGAAAAGGCGCGCGCACGGCCGTACCGTCGCGCCATGCAACTCGGTCTCGGCGACAAAACGGTGCTGATCACGGGCGCGTCGGGCGGCATCGGTCGCGCGCTGATGGAGACCTTCGCCGAGGAAGGCGCGCAACTCGTCGGCGTCGGGCGCGAGCACTTCGACGAGCTGCGGCGCTATGTCGACGCTCGCGCGTGGTGCGATCGAGCCCACTGCGTGCGCGCCGACACGGCGGTTCCGGCGGAGATCGAAGCGGCTTTCGGCGAAGGCGAAGCGGTGTTCGGGCGCGTCGACGTCGTGGTCGCCGCCGCCGGAGTGTGGCCGAAGGAGCACGAGCTGTTGCACGAGGCCTCGCTCGAGCGCATCCGCGCGACGCTCGATTCGAACCTGTTCGGCTCGCTGTGGACGGCGCGCGCTTTTCAAGCATCGCTCGCGCGGCGCGGCGCGCGCAGCGACGGCCACGGCGCGGCCTTGTGCTTCATCGGTTCGACCGCGGGGCGCTTCGGCGAGCGCGGGCACGCCGACTACGCGACGGCAAAGGCCGCGCTGTACGGTCTCGTGCGTTCGCTGAAGAACGAGATCGTGCGGCTCGATCCGTTCGCGCGCGTGAACATGGTCGAGCCCGGTTGGACGGTGACGCACATGGTGCGCGAGGAACTCTTGCGACCGGGAGTCGTCGATCACGTGGTGCGCACGATGCCGCTGCGCCAACTCGGGCGAGCGGTCGACGTCGCGCGCACGGTCGCGTATTTGTGCTCGCCGCTCGCAGCGCGCCACATCAGCGGCGAAGTCGTGACGATCGCAGGCGGCATGGAAGGTCGCACGTTGTGGCAAGCGGGCGACATCGACGAGAGCGCCGTGCGCGCGCGCTTGGGCGAGGAGTGAGCGCGATGAACCCCGAAGAATTCCGGCGCGAGGCGCACAAGCTCGTCGATTGGATCGCGGACTATCGCGCGCGCGTCGCGTCGTTGCCGGTGATGTCGACGGTCGAGCCGGGCTCGATCAAAGCGCAGTTGCCGGCGGAGCCGCCGCTGAAGGGCGAGGCTTTCGACGCAGTGTTGCGCGACGTCGCGACGCTCGTCGAGCCGGGCTTGTCGCATTGGCAACACCCCAGTTTCTTCGGCTATTTCCCGTCGAACGGCGAGTTGTCGAGCGTGCTCGGCGACTACTTGTCGACGGGGCTCGGCGTGCTCGGACTGTCGTGGCAATCGAGTCCGGCCTTGACCGAAGTCGAAGAGGTCGCCGTCGATTGGATGCGACGCATGGTCGGCTTGAGCGACGCGTGGAGGGGAGTGATCCAAGACACGGCCTCGACGAGCACGTTGATCGCGTTGCTCTGCGCGAGAGAGCGCGCGTCGAACTTCTCGATCGCGCGCGGCGGCTTGCAGAGCGTCGAGAAGCCGCTCGTCGTGTACTGCTCGGAACACGCGCACAGCTCCGTCGACAAGGCTGCGTTGCTCGCGGGCTTCGGGCGCGACAACGTGCGCAAGGTCGCGGTCGACGAACGCTTCGCCATGCGTGCCGATGCGCTCGACGCGGCGATCGTGAACGATCTCGAGCGCGGCTTCACGGCGTGCGCGATCGTCGCGACGACGGGCACGACGACGACGACGGCGCTCGATCCTCTCGATGCGATCGCGGCCATTGCTCAACGCCGCAAACTCTGGCTGCACGTCGACGGCGCGATGGCGGGCTCGGCGATGATCCTGCCTGAGTGTCGCTGGATGTGGCGCGGCATCGAAAGCGCCGACAGCGTGGTGATCAATCCGCACAAGTGGCTCGGCGTGGCCTTCGATTGTTCGCTGTACTACGTGCGCGATCCCGAGCACCTCGTGCGCGTGATGAGCACGAATCCGAGTTACTTGCAGAGTTCGGTCGACGGCCGCGTGAAGAACCTGCGCGACTGGGCATTCCGCTCGGGCGCCGTTTCCGCGCGCTGAAGCTGTGGTGCTTGATCCGCGAGCAAGGCGTCGAAGGTCTGCAGCGCAGGTTGCGGCGCGACCTCGAAAACGCGCAGTGGCTCGCGCGCGAGATCGCGTCGACTCCCGAGTGGCGCGTGCTCGCTCCCGTTTCACTTCAAACACTCTGCGTGCGCCACGAACCGGCGGGTTTCGCCGCGGAAGCGCTCGACAAGCACACGCAGTCGTGGTGCGACCGCCTCAACCGCTCCGGCGCCGCCTACCTCACGCCAGCCACTCTCGAAGGCCGCTGGATGGTCCGCATCTCCGTCGGCGCGATCACCACCGAGCGCGCGCACGTCGAAGCTCTCTGGCGCGCGATGCGCGCTAGTGCCTCTGTTGGGCCGTTGGCGAGCGGCAATGGCTCTCCGCTGTGAGTAGCACGGAAGCAAGTGAGTCGAGCGATGAAGGGCTGGAGCCGTGCCGGCTCTGTGGCTCCAGCGCGCGACTCCAGAAGTCGCACATCTTGCCCGAGTTCATTTACGCGCCGATCTACGACGAGAGGCACAAGGGGTACTCGTTCGATCCACTCGACCCCGAGAACGCTCGCAAGTTTCAGAAGGGACTCCGCGAGAAGATGCTGTGTCGCGCATGCGAGCAGTTTCTGAACGATGCGTATGAGAAGCCGTTCAAAGCACTGTGGTTCGACAAGAAAGTTCTCGCGCCATTGGAGACGCGCGACGCTGGGTTCGTTCGCTGCGATGACTACGCATCCTTCAAACTCTTTCACTTGAGCGTGCTGCTGCGCGCGGACTTGGCGACGCGGCCGGAATTCGGCGAAGTGAAACTCGGCACGGGACACCGCGACAGATTGCGCGAGATGGTCCGGAACAAGCAGCCCGGGGAGGACGACGAGTATCCGGTGGTTTGCATGGCGATCGCCAATCCCGGAGACGCTGGAATCTGGTGGGACCTGGTGAGCTCACCCAATCCGGGCCGCGTCTACGGCGTGCGGTTCTACCAGTTCACGTTCGGTGGGTGCGGCTGGCTCTACTTCGTCAGCTCCCATAGCGAGCCACGTGTCGTCGAGCTCGCGCTGCGAGTGGACGGAACCATGCCGGTAATCAAGAGGCCCTGGGCGGCGATTCGGCGTTGGGCTCCGCATGCCAAGCCGCCGGCGCCCTAGGCTCTGAAGAAGTCGCTCAGTCGAAGTGGTCGCACATGTGGACCCGTTCGGTCCTCGTCTTCGAGTGGTGGGGCGCTAGTTGTCAGACTGATCGGCCCGAGCCTGCTGATCATCAGTCCACCTCCGCGAGATGAGACTCTGTTGATGCGCGCTGAGCACAGGCTGCACGTAGTTGTTTAGGTACTCATTCGCCACACGAGCTTCGCGGCGCTCGCCGATCCAAAGGAAGTAGAGGACACCGACGCCGATTGTCAGCCAGACAAGCACGAACGCTGGAACGGGCGCGACTCTCAGCTTGTTGTCGGCATCCAAGCAGAACACGACACGCAGAAGCACGTCGAGCGCGTGGCGGCAGGATCTCGTGGTGGCAAGTAGCAGCGCGGAAACAATCGTCATTGAGGAGCCTCCATGAGCGGCGGCGATCAGGATTCGTGGGCTTCCCCTGGTCGTTCGGTTGCTCACTGTGGCACAACCTAGCTGAGTGCGAATGCGCGCGCACCGTGGGAAGGCGAAGTGTGGTACCGAGCCTGGCTCTCCCGCCAACCATTCGTCGAGCGCTCGAGTGCGGGCCCGGGCTTCACATCGCGAGCGACGTACTCGCGAGGGTCGCGAGCAGCGCTCAAGAAGCGCCGCTTCGAGTGCTAGAACATCCGCCCACATGAGCCGCGTCTCGATCTTCGTCAGCAGCGTGCAGAAGGAACTCGCCGAAGAACGGCGCGCGCTCAAGGCGTACGTCGAAGGTGACGCGCTGTTGCGCCGCTTCTTCACGGTCTTCTTGTTCGAGGATCTTCCGGCGAGCGATCGACGCGTCGACCGGGTGTACCTCGGCGAAGTCGAGCGTTGCGCCGTGTACGTCGGAGTCTTCGGCAACGACTACGGCTACGAAGACGCGTCCGGCATTTCGCCGACCGAGCGCGAGTTCGACCGCGCGACGAAGCTCGGCCGCCCGCGCCTGATCTTCGTCAAAGGCGCCGATGACAAGGCGCGGCACTCGAAGATGGCGGCGCTCGTTCGCAAGGCGGGGGAGCAGCTGATCCGCAGGCGCTTCGGCGATGGGTCGGAGCTGACCGCCGCCCTGTACGCGAGTCTGGTCGAGCACTTGGAACGGACCGGTCGCTTGCGGACCAAGCCGTTCGACGCCGCCGCATGCCCGGACGCGCAACTCGCCGACTTGGCGCCGGAGAAGGTCGATCTCTTCCTCTCGCGAGCGAAGTCACAGCGCGGCTACGCGCTCGGTCCCGGTACGCCGTTCGAGTCGGCGTTGGTCCATCTCAACTTGCTGGACGTCGGGTTGCCGAGTCACGCGGCCGTGCTGCTCTTCGGTCGTCAGCCGCAGCGATTCTTGCTGACCTCCGAAGTCAAGTGCATGCACTTCCACGGCACCGAAGTGAGCAAGCCGATTCCGTCGTACCAGGTCTACCGAGGCACGCTCTTCGAACTTGTCGATCAGGCGGTCGACTTCGTCATGTCGAAGATCAACCGCGCTGTCGGCACGCGCGCTCTCAGTGCTCAGGCACCGGTCGTCTACGAATTGCCGCGTGAGGTCGTCGCCGAAGCAATCGTCAACGCCGGGGCGCACCGCGACTACGCGAGCAATGCGAGCGTGCAGGTCATGCTGTTCAGCGATCGCTTGGAGATCTGGAATCCGGGCGAACTGCCGTCGGTGCTGACGCTCGACGACTTGCGGCGGCCGCACGCATCGATCCCGCGCAATCCGCTGATCGCGGAGGCGATGTTCCTCGCGGGCTACGCGGAGAAGGCGGGCAGCGGGATCCTCGACATGATCGCGCGTTGCCGCGCTGCGGGTCTTCCGGCACCGGACTTCCGCCAGAGCGGCGGACAGTTCGTTCAGACGCTGGGAAGGGCCCGCGCCGAGGCCACCACGGAAGTCACCACGGAAGTCACCACGGAAGTCACCACGGAAGTCACCACGGAAGTCACCACG
>CAYHRR010000042.1:13814-14085 GCA_964358875.1 uncultured Planctomycetaceae bacterium
GAAGTGCGTCTCGTCCGGTCGTTGGTCGGCGAGATGACGCGACAACAGCTTCAAGACGCGCTGGGGCTCAAGAACGACGAGCACTTCCGAAAGGCCCACCTGCAACCCGCTTTGGATGCCGGCCTGATCGAAATGACGATCCCGGACAAACCTCGGAGCAGCAGTCAGAAGTACCGACTCACGCCGGAAGGCGTGAAGCGACGCGGTCCACGAAACTGAGCGCGGCGCGCGCTACGTCGTGGCGAGGAATCGGGACATGAATGGGACAAAT
>CAYHRR010000043.1:0-14081 GCA_964358875.1 uncultured Planctomycetaceae bacterium
TTCGTCGTCGTGCGGCGCACCGCGCAGAACTCGCGCGTCGGCGCGTCGAAGGTCAGCATCGAAGGCGGCGGGCAGGCGCGCTTCCAATACGTGTACAAGCTGCGCCGCCACAACTCGTCGCCCATGCCGCGCTCGTAGACGCGCGTGTTCGACTGCAACATCGCGACTTCCTGCCACAAACCCTCGGGTTGGTAGGGCTTGACCGATGCGCCGCCCAGGCGCTCGACCAACAAGCCGGCGACGTACAGCGCGGAATCGCGCAGTTGCTCGGCGGAAAGTCGGCGGCGCGGAAAGAACGCGAGCAGGCGATTGTCGGGATCGCTGTCGCGCAATTCGGGACGCGAGCGCGAGCTCTGGCGATAGGTGCGGCTCGTGACGATGGCGCTCACGAGTCGTTTCACGCTCCAGCCGTTCGCGCGGAATTCGACGGCGAGATGATCGAGCAACTCCGGATGGCTCGGCCATTCGCCTTGCATGCCGAAGTCCTCCGTCGTGCGCACCAGGCCCGTGCCGAACAGCGTTTCCCACACGCGATTGACGGCGACGCGCGCGACGAGTGGGTTGTCGGCCGCAGTCATCCACTGCGCGAGGCCGAGTCGATTCGCAGGCGCGCCTTCGGGCAATTTTCCGAGCGCCGCCGGCACCGCGCGCTTCGCCGGTCGGCTCTTGTCGGGCTGGTCGTATTGGCCGCGCATCAGCACGTAGGTCTCGCGCCGTTCGGCGCGCTCCTGCATGACCATCGTCAGCGGCACGTTTTTCTTCAGCACGGCGCGACGCTCCTCGAGTTGCGCGACGCGCGCGCTGCGCTCGGCGTAGCCCGGTGAAAACAGTGCGCGCCATTCGGCAGCGAGCTTGCGGTCGAGCTCGGGCCAGCGCGTGTCGTCAGGCCACAAGACTGCGACCGAGTCGTGCCCGAACTCGCCCTCGCGGCGTAAGGCCTTCCAATAAAAAGCGCCGTCGCCGCCGGTGTTGACAACCTCGTAGACGAGCGTGTGCGCGCCGCGCGCGAGTTCGAGCGTCGCCTTGTCCTGGTCGCGCGCACCGGAGCGGTCGACCTTGTTGCGCGCGACTTCGACGCCGTCGACGAACAGCCGGAAGCCGTCGTCGCTGCCCAGCGAAACGTCGAACTTGCGCGCGCTCGGTGCGAACACGCGGCGACCGAGGTAGATCGCGTTGACGCCCTTGGGCAGCGACGTATTGAGCTCGCCGTCGACGAGCTCCGCGTCGACGCGCCATCGCGGCCGGCCTGCGCCGAAATCGTGCGCGGGATCGAGCGTGAGCTCGGCCTGCGGTCCGAAATCGACGTCGAAGAGCTTGTCGCGATCGTCGTGCGTGAACGGTGCCGCGATCGACCAACGAGTCACCGCCGTCGGCAGCAGTTGCGCGCCTTCCTCGGACAAGCTCGCGAAACGCACGCGCACGCGGCCGAAGGTGTGCTGCGCATAGGGCGAGCGGTACAGCAGGCGCACGACGATCTCCGTGCCGCCTTCGAAGCCGAAAGGCGCATCGGCGAGCAACAGCGCGCCACGCGGACCGTCGCTCATGTGCGAGCCGACGGCCCAACCCGTGTCGTCGCGACCGTCGAGCACATTGACGACGTTGAAGTCGCCGTTCGGTTGTTCGACGTCGGCCCAGGCCCATTCGAAGTGCAGCGTCGTGCGCACCGTCGGATCGAGCGTCGAAAGCGCCTCGACCTCGACACCGCTGAGCACTGCGTTGCCGTTGGGCGCGCGACCGACGCGCTGCTCGGGCAACGAGGCGTCGAGCAGCGCCTCGAGTTGCACGAGCCGCAGTCCGATCGCGTCCGTGTGCAAGGTCAACGTGTGATCGTCGCGATCGGGATTCGCGCCGCGCGCGAGCACCGAACCGTCGCTTTCGAGCGCGAGTTCCGCGCCGCCGCTCGACGTCGCGAGCACCAGCGTGCTCGTCGCCCATTCGACGCCGCTCGAGCGCCGCGCCTCGTCTTCGAATTGCGCGCGCTGTGCCTCTTCGAGCGGATCGGGCTTCTCCAGCTCCGCGCGCGCCAGATCGAGCTCGCTCTGCAACGCCGCGAGTTCCTCACGCTGCGTGTCGCTCGGAACATCGAGCGCCGGTTCGAACGCGCGCTTGGGATCGGGCAACTGCGAATACACGCCCGGTTCCTCGATCGAATCGAAGAACGAGAACATGTCGTAGAACTCTTCCTGCGACACCGGATCGAACTTGTGTTCGTGGCAGCGCGCGCAGCCGAGCGTCAAACCGAGGAACACCGCGCCGGTCGTGCTCGTGCGATCGACCGCGTACTCGACCAAGTACTCCTCGTTGATCGCGCCGCCTTCGTCGCTCGTCACGTGCGCGCGATTGAAACCGCTGGCCACACGCTGCGCAGCGCTTGCATCGGGAATCAAATCGCCCGCGAGTTGCTCGGTCAGGAAGCGATCGAAGGGCATGTCGTCGCGATAGGCCGCGAGCACCCAGTCGCGCCACGGCCACAGCGAACGTCCGGCGTCCATGTGGATGCCGCACGTATCCGCATAGCGCGCCGCGTCGAGCCACGGCACGGCCATGCGTTCGGCGTAGCGCGTCGCGTAGGGCTCGACGTTCAGGAGGCGCGCGACGAGTTGCTCGTAACGCGCCGCGTCGGTCGACGCGAGATACACATCGAGCTCCTCGGGAGTCGGCGGCAGCCCGGTGAGATCGAGGAACACGCGGCGCACCAAACTCGCGTCGTCGGCATCGGGACTCGCTGCGATGCCGCGCTCTTCCAAGCGCGCCAAGATGAAGCGATCGATGTCGTTGCGTGGCCACTCGGCGTCGCGCGTCGTCGGCGCACCGGCGGCGCGCGGCGCGACGAAGGACCAGTGCGGCTCGTAGATCGCGCCCGCTTCGATCCAGCGCCGCACGAGTTCGAGCTCGTCCGCCGTCAGCAGCTTCTTGTTCGCCGCAGGCGGCGGCATTTGCTCGTGCGCATCGCCGCTGTTGACGCGTCGCCACAGTTCACTCGCGTTCGGATCGCCCGGGACGATCGCGGTGACGCCGCGCTGCTCCGCCGTCGCGCCCTCGAACGTGTCGATGCGCCGATCCGCTTGGCGCTTGGTCGACTCGGGCCCGTGACAGCGAAAGCACTTGTCGGACAAGATCGGACGCACGTCGCGGTCGTAGCGCACCGGCGCGCGCACGGCGTGCGTTTCCTCGCGCGTCGACCACGCGAGCCCGACGGCCGCGCACGACAAAACCAGCGCGACGGCGCGACGACTACGGAAGCGAATCGACATGTAGATGGCTGCTCCTGCACGCGACGGGCGGCGCATCCTAACGCTCGAAATCGCGCCGGGAGTCGCGACGTTTGGGAGCGCCGCACGCGCTCGGAGCGCGGCTCAGGTTTCTCCGCGACCGAGCCACTTCTCGACCCGCGGCGGCGGCTGCGCGGCTAGGCGCTCGAACAGCCGCTCGACGTCGGTCTCCTCGATCAACAGCGCGCGATTTTCCGCGCGCAAGAAACCGGCGTTGACCGCGTTGTCGAAGAAAGTGCTCAGCGCTTTCCAATAGCCGTCGACGTCGAGCAGCGCGATCGGTTTGACGTGGAAGCCGAGCTGGCTCCAGGTCAACACCTCGCACAGCTCGTCGCACGTTCCGAAGCCGCCGGGCAGCGCGACGAACGCGTCGGAGAGCTCGACCATCAGCGCCTTGCGTTCGTGCATCGACGCGACGACGTGCATCGTTTGAGCGCCGGCGTGCGCGAGCTCCTTGTCGCGCAGCGCGCGCGGAATCACGCCGATCACGCGACCGCCGTGGGCGAGCACGCTGTCGGCGAGCAAGCCCATCAACCCGACGTTGCCGCCGCCGTACACGAGCTCGATGCCGCGCTGTGCGAGCGCCGCGCCAAGCGCGCGCGCCACCTCCGCGAAGGCCGGCGAAACGCCCGAGTTCGCCCCGCAAAACACGCAGATCCGTTTCATGGAGACAGCCTACGGATACGGAGCCAGGCTCTTCCGTCAACTATTCGACCCATGGCACGAACACCGCGCGCGCCGGCCGGCGAATAGTTGACGGAGGAGCCTGGCTCCGTACTCAGCGGTGTTCGACGGTTGCGATGATCTGTGCGGCTTCGGGGTCGAGGCCGCGCGCGATGAGCCAGCGTGAGAACGCGCGGCGCACTTCGACCTGCGGCGCGCTGCGCGCGTATTCGACGAGCTTCATGGGCTCGGGGCGCTGCGTGAACGCGAAGATCTTCGTCCACGCCGAGACGTGGCCCGCGTCGAGCTGAATCGCGCGCAGATAGGCGAGCACGGCGTCGGCATCGCGATGTTGTCGAGCACGCAAATCGCCGAGCGCTTCGTGAAGCCCTGCTGACGGCGCGCGCTGCAGGCAGCGGACGAGCAGCGCGTCGGCTTCGTCGAAGCGTCCGGCCTCGACCAAGTGCTGCGCCCACCACTGCGCGCCGTGCGACGATTTCTCGATCGACGCGTCGGGCTCTGGCGCTGCGTAGTCGAAGTGCTCGAGCAAGCGCCGCGCCGGGCCGTGGGCGAGAAACACCTGGAGCGAAGCACCGCTCAGGCGCGCTTGGGGCGGTGGAAGCAGCTGCGACACTCTGCGCGGATCGACGGCGCGCGCGAACGCGGTCGTCCATTCACGCGGTCCATCGAGCTCGAGCCAATCGAGCACGCGCGCGAGTTCGCGCGTGGGATCGACGCGCAAGTCCTCCTCGCGCACGGTGAGCAGGCGCGTGCCGAGCTGAACTTCCATGCGCACGATCGGCTCGACGTACATCGCCCAGGTCGGCGCGGCAGCGTCGTCGCCCGCGCACACGGGCACCGTCCCGTCGCGCACGACGTGGAGGAACTTCGCGTCGGTGAACGCTGCGGCGAGCGCCTCGATGCGCAGCGAATTTTCGAAGTGCAGCACTCCGAAGATCCGCTCCGCGCGCCCGGCGCGTTCTTCGAGCCGCGCGAGCAGCTCGGGGCCGAAACGCTCCACCGCCGACGCGGCCCACGCCGGTTTCGTCGCGCGCACGCCTTGCCACACCATCGCGCGGTTCTCGGTGGCTTCGCGCATCCGCGTGAGCATCGCGCCGAGATTCCAGCGCACGAACGCGACGCCGGGCCGAGCGGCGAGCTCGTTTCGCAGCGTCGTCGCGACGTGGTTCAGCGCTCCAACCATGAGCAGCTTGGTGCTCACGTCGCGTTGCTCCCAAGACCCAGCGCAGCGCGCGACGCCGCGCGATCGAGGCCGCGCGCTTCCATCCACGTCGCAAGCGCCTCGCGCGACGCCGCTTCGTCCCACGTGCGCGCATTCATCGCGGCGAACAACGCCTCGGGCCGTTTCGCGTCGGCCAAGAGCGCGTGCGCGGCCTCGCGTACCTTCTCCTTGCCGCGCACCGCGCGCAGGTACGCGAACTCGGCGCGCTTCGCGTCGCCCGCCGCGCGCGCGGCGTCGCCGAGCTTCGCCCACGCGACTGCGCCGCTCACGCCTGCTGTCCACGACGACGTCGTCGTATCCGCGCCCGCGTCGCTCGGCTTCAGCGGCGTCGGCGGATAGCCGAGCTCGCGGTTGAGCGCGCTCGCGTCGGCGACGCTCTCGAAGGCGACGAGTTCCTCGTGACTCAGCGTCTCGCGCCACGTCTTGCCCGGCCGCATCTTCGCCGCCATCGCGGCGTGATTCGCGTCCGGCGCGAGGCCGACGAAGCGCAGCACGCGTTCGAGTTCGCGCGCCGGCTCGTGCGTCAGGTCCTCGTAGCGCAGCTCGAGATAGCACTCCTTCGGCAAGCGCGCGCCATACTCGCGCGCCGTGCGCACGAGCTTCGTCCAGTAGGCCGCGAGCGCTTCGAGCGTCGGAGTCTCGCTCGCGCGTCGCCAACCATGATCGCCGATGTAAGCCTGCACCGCGCTCGCCGCGACATCGCGGCCGTCGCGCAGGATGTGCACGAACTTCGCGTGCGGCCACAGGCGATCGAGGTGCGCAATGTGCTCGCAGTACGGCGGATACTTGTCGAGATACACGCCGTGCGGCTTGCCGGCGGCGCGCAGTTGTTCCTCGGCGAGCAGTTCGACGAAGCGCACGCCCGCTTCGAGGCCGAAGGTCGACTTCGGCGCGCGCTCATCGATCGCCGTCTCGCCGTCCTTGTCGATCAAAGCGCCCGCGAGCACCGCCAACTCGAGCACGCGCAACTCGTGACTGACGACGAGCGTGCCGTGCATGCACAGAAGTTCCTGCAGGATGCTCGTGCCCGAACGCCCCGCCCCCATCACGAAGCCCGTTACGGCGGCCATGTGGCGGCGCATTGTGGACCTCCAAGTCGTTGCACTCAAAAGCCTTGAGCAGCAATCTCGCGCTTCGTCCCAAGAACTTTCGCCGCCGGACGTCGTGGTCGCGACGCCCGAACGAACTCGGGCGCGCAACACAGTTCGCATGAACGATTCGAGTTGGATCGAAAGCGCGATGGCGCGCCACGAAGGAGCGCTGCTCGTTTTCGCGAGCCGCATCACCGGGGATCTCGATCTCGCGCGCGACGTCGTGCAGGAGACCTTCGTGAAGTTGTGCTCGCAACAGCGCGCGGCCATCGAGCCGCAGCTCGCCGAGTGGCTCTACACGGTCTGCCGCAACGCAGCGCTCGACGTGCGACGCAGGCGCGCTCGGCATTTGGAGGCGGAGGGTTCCGACATGACTCAACACAGTGATTCGACGAACGCGACGCTCGCGCTCGAAACGAAAGAGGAAGGACAGCGCGCGATCGCGTTGCTCGCGCGGCTTCCGAACAAGCAGCAAGAGGTGCTGCGGCTGCGCTTCCAAGGCGGGCTCTCCTACAAGGAAATCGCGCGTGTCACCGGCGAGTCGATCGGGAATGTCGGTTGGTTGATCCACATGGGACTGAAGTCGCTGCGCGAACGCATGGCCGGCGACGCGCTCGAAGGGACGGTGTCGTGATGAAGGTGAACAACGAGTTTGATTTCGAGGATCCTCGCTTGAGCGCTTATGCGCTCGGCGAGTTGGACGAGAGCGAGCGCGCAAAGGTCGAGGCGTTGCTCGCGAGCAATTCCGCGGCGCGCGAGTTCGTCGACGAGCTGCGCAAGACGGCGGCGACGCTCGAAGGCGCGTTCAAAGCGGAGGCGAAGCCGGAGCTGACGGCGCAACAGCGTGAACGCATCGTTGCGGGAGCGGAGCGAGGTGATCGCGCGAAACACGCCGCGCCGAAGCGAACGAAAGTTCCGCTGCGCGCGTGGGCGAGCTATGCGGCGGCGGCAGGAGTCGCGGTCGCGCTTGGCGGCGGCATCTTTGCGTTCGTGTGGCGCAGCACTGTCGGACCGCAGACGGAGAGCGAGGGTGCTGCCCTGAGAATCGCGCATGCACCGAGGCAGAACCCGCGCGACGACGTGAATGCGCGACTCGAAGGGCTCGGCTACATAGGAGGCGCGCCGCGAACGGCGTCGACGCCAGCCGCCGCGCATTCGACGAACGCGCTTGCTCAGCCACTGCGCTTCGCGCGGTACGAGAAGGCCAAGGTCGCTCGCGTTCGAGACGGCGTGCGTCTGGAGGACGACCTCAAAGAACTCGGCTACATCGGCCTCGACGAGATTCAACTGCGCCAGGCGGGCGCGGACACCGAGAACTACGCCACGATCGTCGAGAACCCGTTCATCTCGACCGCCATTGAGCCGACCTCGACCTTCTCGATCGACGTCGACACGGCGAGCTACGCGAACGTGCGGCGCTTCCTGATGAACGGCGAACGGCCGCCGCCGGACGCGGTGCGCATCGAGGAGCTGATCAACTACTTCGAGTACGACTATCCGGCGCCGAGGGGCGCGACGCCGTTCGCAGTGAACGCCGAAGTCGCGCGCTGTCCGTGGAACGCGCAGCACTTGCTCGCGCGCATCGCGCTCAAGGGCCGCGAAGTCGCCGCGCACGAACGCAACGCGTCGAACCTCGTGTTCCTGATCGACGTATCGGGCTCGATGAACAAGGCGGACAAGCTGCCGCTCGTCGTCGCGTCGCTGAAGATGCTCGTGCAGCAGCTCGATGCGCGCGACCGCATCGCGCTCGTCGTCTACGCGGGCTCGTCGGGCCTGGTGCTCGACTCGACTTCGGCGCGCGACCGCGCGACCGTCGTCGAAGCGCTCGAACGCCTGTCCGCCGGCGGCTCGACCAACGGCGGCGACGGCATTCAGCTCGCCTACAAGCTTGCGCGCGAACACTTCGTCAAGGGCGGCACCAACCGCGTGCTCTTGTGCACCGACGGCGATTTCAACGTCGGCGTCACGAGCCACGACGCGCTGATCGAATTGATCGAGAGCGAGCGGCGTAGCGGCGTGTTCCTGTCGGTGCTCGGCTTCGGCACCGGCAACTTGAAGGACGCGACGATGGAGCAGCTCGCCGACAAGGGCAACGGCAACTACGCCTACATCGATTCGCTGAACGAGGCGCGCAAAGTGCTCGTCGAGCAAATCGGCGGCACGCTCGAGACGATCGCGAAGGACGTGAAGATCCAAGTCGCGATCAACCCGGCAAAAGCCCAGGCCTATCGCCTGATCGGCTACGAAAATCGCGTGATGGCGAACGAGGACTTCGCCGACGACACCAAGGACGCTGGCGAAATCGGCGCCGGACACTGCGTCACCGCGCTGTACGAGATCGTTCCGGTCGGCGTGCCGTTCGAGCCGTCGCCGGCAGATCGTGCCTTCGCGACGGAGCTCCGCGCGCTGCCGTCTTTTGAGTCGGCCGCGCAAGAGCAAGTCGCGTTCGGCAGCGAACTCGCGCTGGTCAAGCTGCGCTTCAAGGCGCCCGACGGCGACGAGAGCAAGCTGATCTCGGCGCCGCTCAACGCCGATGCAAGCGACTTCGCACGCGCCTCGATCGACTTCCGCTTCGCCGCGAGCGTCGCAGCCTTCGGCATGAAGCTGCGCAACAGCAGGCACGTCGGGCGGCTGCTCTACAACGACATCTACGACATGGCGAACGCGTCGCTAGGCCGCGACGAGCACCGTTACCGCGTCGAATTTCTCGACCTGGTTCGGCGAGCGATGAACACGCGCTGAGCCGCGTGTCGCCGCGCTAATTCTTGCGCACCGCGCCGCTCTTCGGATCGACCGCGAGCCCGAGGTGCTCGTCGTCCTCGGTGAAAAACAGGAAGCCGTACATCATCTCGTCGGTGGTCTGGTCGCCGACGTGCACAGTCGCGCTCGCATCGGGGTTGTAGGCGTTGAAGGCCGAGTTGTCGAAGTGCGCGAGCACCTCGATGCGCGTGCCGGCGGCGAACTTCATCGCGCCGGCGGCCCAGCGGTACGACTGCTGCCAATCGAAGCTGTAGTTCGGCACGACGAGCAACGTTTCGTCGCGATCGTCGTTGGACCGTGCGCGAAAACTCATGTCGCGGCCGCGCAGATGCATGTGCGCGAACATGCCGATGCCCGTCGACGCGCGTTCGAACGTGCGCTGCGCGCGCACCGCGAAGGCCGGCGCGTGCGGTGGAATTCGAAAGCGCGAGTCGTGGATCTGGAAGTGACGCAGCTCGCGCTCGATCGTGCCGCGCGGATAGCTCAGGCCCACGGAAAGCCGGCACGTCTCGGGCTTGCCCGTGGTGACGAGGTGCACCTGCAATCCGAGGATCGAACCTGCGGGGATCATCAAGGCGACGCCGGAATCGCACGCGAGCGGATCGCCGCCGGGCACGAAGCCCGTGATGAAGTTCTCGTCCTTGAACTTCTCGGTGAGCTTGACGTGCGCGAGGTTGGCGTGGTGCACGACGCGCGCGTTGTCACTGCGAATCTCGACGCGCTCGACCCATGTGTCCGCGGCGAACACGTAGGGCAGCACGACGTAGCGATAGTCGACCGTGCCGTCGGCCGGCACTTTCTCGACGCCGAGTTGCTCGACGACGAGATCGGGCTCGCCGATGCGCCACGTCGACGTCGGGAATTCGCGCGGCTGCGGCTGTGCGGCGAGATCGCCGGACGGCGCGTCGGCGAGCGCCCAACCGACGAGCAGTGCGCGCTCGTCGTCGGTGAGTCGCGGCGCGTTGACGAACGAGCCGTGCGCGGCGCTCGCGAACCAGGGCGGCATGCGACCTTGTCGCACGACCTCCGCGATCATCTCGGCGTGGTCGCTGACGTCGCGATAGGTGAGCAACGAAAACGGCGCGACCGCGCCGGGTCGATGGCAGTCCTGACACGCGCGTTGCACGATCGGCGCGATGTCGCGTGACCAAGTGAGTTCCGCGCGCGGCTTCGGCGGCGCAGCATCCTCGATCGCGCAACCGTCTACGGGCGTCGCGGCCACTTCGACTGCACGGCCGGCGAGAACGTCTTCGAGCGCGCGCACGAGATCCTCGCGACCCGCGCTCGGATTCGCGCCGCCGAGGCGGTATTGCGAATCGATGCGACCGCGATAAACGAGCTTGCGCGACGCGTCGAGCACGACGACCTCCGGCGTGCGCTCGACGCCGAGCGCGCGCACGACCTCGCCGTCGAAGTCCTTGACGATGGGAAACGCGACCTCGCGCTCGACCGCCTGCGTCGCCATGTCGACGATGCTGTCGCCCGCGCCGACATCGACGGCGATGAACTGCACGCCTTGCTCGCGATAGCGCGCCTCGAGTTCGCTCAAGCGCGGCAAATAGCGCTGCACGAGCGGACAATCGATCGTCGTGAACACGAGGACGTAGGCCTTGCGCGCACCGAAATCCGCGAGCCCGCGCGGCAGGTAGCGAATGTCGGTGAAGCGCAGCTCGCCGATCGTCGTGCCGATCGAAGGCCGATCGTCGCCGCCGCCGACGAGGGCCGCGAGCGCGACTGCAAGCTCGAGGAAGTGATGCATGCGAGGTCGCGCATTCTAGGCCGAGGCGTGTAACCGCGCGCAGCGCTCGAACGTCGTCAACGGCGGAGCGCCGAAATGAGCGACGACAGCCTTGCCCGATCCGACGCGTTGATCCTCTTCCCCGGCGCGGACGGCGCGCCACAGCTCGAAGTGCGCCTGCAGAGCGACTTCGTGTGGCTGAGTCTCGACCAGATGGCGGCTCTGTTTGCGCGGCACAAGTCGGTCATCTCAAAGCACTTGAAAGCCATCTTCGAGAGCGGCGAACTCGAGCGCACGGCAACTGTTGCACGAAATGCAACGGTTCGACGCGAGGGTGATCGCGACGTGCCGCGCCCGATCGATCTGTACAACCTCGACGCGATCCTCAGCGTCGGTTACCGCGTGAACTCCAAGCGCGGGACCCGGTTCCGCATCTGGGCGACGAGCGTGCTGCGCAGTCACTTGCTCACGGGGTACTCACTTGCCGAGCGCCGCGGCTCAGTCACTCTCCGACACGGGCTCACACGGTTCGCATTGGCTCCGACGCACATTTCGTGCACAGCGTCACGCATCACCGTGCGTTCGCCGAGCACATGCCGGCGTCACCGCGGCGAGCCGCTCGCGCGCGACCACAGTTCTTCGAGCGGGCCGCGGCGGAAGCGACGGAACCACAGCAGGCTCAGTGGAATCGCGACGACGACGTACACGGCGAAGGCTGCGAGTCCGGTGCTCGCGCGCCAGTCCTCGTCGGGATAGCGCGCGCGCAGCGGCAGGAACACGACGAAGACGTGCAACAGGTAATGCGTCAACGACGCGCGGCCGAGCGCGCCGAGCCAGGAGGTGAAAGCGAACGCGCGCGGACTCAATCGTTCGAGCACGAGCAAACCGGCGATGATCGCGAGCGCGGCGCACACGCCCTGCGCGACGAACGGCAACGACGTCGGTACCCACTCTGCTCGCCACAACATTCCGAGCTCCTCCTCGGCGTCAAACGTGCGCCGCGCCCAGCGCGCGTAGAACTCGGCTGCGACCGCAAACGCCGCTGCGCCGACGAACGCGATGCGTGCGCGACGCGCGTTGTCGAGCAGCGGCGTGCACAGCGCGCCGATCAGCGCGAAGGCCAGCCACGGCAGCAACGGATAGTTGCCGTCGAACAAGTAGAAGCGCGCCGTGACCCAGCCGAACTCGCTCTCGGCCAAGTAGGTCCCGTCTTCGCGCACGTCGGTCCAGGCGTAGTCGCCCCACAAGTGCGTCGCGATCGGCACCGCGACGAACATGGCGACGATCGTCCACGACAGCGCCTTGCGGCCGCGCGCGATCAGCGCGAACGCGATCGGCATCGCGAGCGCGAAGGGCACGAGGACCTCCGTCGACCACACCGACAAGAACAGCGCGACGCCGACAAGCCCGATCGACAGCGAGCGGCGCGCCACGTAGCTCGACCAACGCTGCGAACCCTGAGAGCGCCGCGCTTGCAACGCCCACGAGATTCCGGCGAGCACGAAGAACAACACGGCCGACTTGCCTTCGAGTGTGCGCGCGAGCGAGGTCGCGACGCGCTCGAGCGTCGACGCGCGCCCGACAGTCGGCACGAGGTGCATGTAGATCATCGCGAGCACCGCGAGTCCGCGCGCGACGTCCAACGCGGGCTCGCGGCCGCTTGCGGGCGCCGCCGTGAGCACTTCGGCGTGCCGTGTCGGCATCGCGGACTCCGTCGCGCGAGCACGATCGCCTGCGCCGCTCAGCGACTGCGCGAACTCTCCAGCGGGATTCGCGCGCGCTTCCATCGCTCACACCGGCTGCGTCGGCACGCCTGCGAAATCGCGACCCGCCGTCAAGCGCTCGCCCTTGAGCACCACGCCGTGCGGGGCGACGCGCGCCGCGGCGCCGATGTCGGAGCCGTAGAACAACACCGCGTGCGCGCCCACGGTCGCGTCGCGACGGATCACGACGTGTCCGATCTTCAGCACTCGATCCTCGAACGTATGCGCCTGGAAATTGCCGTTCACGGTCGCGCCATCCTCGAAGGTCAACATGTCCGGGTCCACGACCTGCGCGAATCCCGCGCCGAGCAGGACCTTCGCGCCGATGCGCATGCCGAACGCGCGCAGCGCCGCGTTCAAGAGCAACGTGCCTTCGATTTCCGTCAGCACGTTGCGCGCGATCATCCCCCACGCGACGTACAGAAAGTCCCAACGACTGCACCAACACGACCACAGCGGGTGCTTCCCCGGTTGCACGCGGCCGAGCAGCGACCACTTCAGCGCCACGAGCGCGAGCCACGCGGCGAACGCGCACACCAAAGTCGCCGCGCCGACGGCGATGACGTTGCGCAGACCGCCGCCTTCGAAGCTCCACGCGTCGACCGCGGCGAACCACAACATGCCGAGCGCGGCGATCGGAATCGGCAGCGCGAAACGCAAAACCTCCCAGAACACGCGCGTCACGCGGCGCACGAAGCTCGGCTCGTGCGTCACGTCGCGCGCGAAATCGACGGGTGTCTTGCGCGCCATGTGGAACGGCGGATGACCGAACCACACGCCCGGCGCGCGGATCAGCTTCGGGTCGGCGACGGTGCTCACTCCGATCAAGACCTCGGGCGGCAAACGCACGCCCGCGGGAATGACCGCGTGGTTGCCGACGAAGGTCGCGCCGCCGAGCACCGTACGTTCGAGCGTGACGTGTCCGCCGCGAACGCGCGGGCCGCCGAGGTAGATGCCGTCGGCGAGAAAGGTCTCGTCGCCGATCTCGACCAGCGCCGGCACGAGATCGATCAGCGTGCTGATCTCGCAGTTGCGCCCGATCTTCATTCCCGCGAGCCGCAACCACATCGGCCAAAACAGCGTGCCGCTGAGCCAATTCCCGGCCGCGTCGGTGAGATCGGTGGCGATCCAAACGCGAGCGTAAGCAGCGCTCCAGCGTTCGATCACGATCGAGCGCGACGGCGACAAGCCGCGCACGACCAGGGCTTCGAGCAGCAACATGAAAGGCGTGTGCACGGCGAGCAAGCCCAACAGGCTCCACGCGATGCGCGCGTCGAAACTCGGATCGCGCAGCCATAGCGCGACCTGCGCGCCTTCGATCCCGAGCCAACGCACGCCGAGCAACGTGGCGATCACGAGCGGCAGGTCGAGCACGCTGCGCGCCGCAGTGCGCGCGAGCATGGCGAGCAAAGCGTGGAGCGCCGACGCGAGGCGCGTAGCGCGTGCCGGCGGAGCGGCGGCCACACGCCCGGCCGCTCGCGCAGGCACGCCGTCCCAGCGTTCGCCGTCCGGCACGCGCGCGCCGTCGTCTAGCCACGACAATGAGTCGAT
>CAYHRR010000044.1:0-14076 GCA_964358875.1 uncultured Planctomycetaceae bacterium
TCGTCATTGCCTCCGGCCGAACTCAAGCTTTGGTCACGGTGAGCGTCGACGATGTGCGCGCTGTCGCCGACACGGACTTGATTTCCGTTCGAACGACTCGCAAGACGGCTTAGCGACGAAGTGATCGCCGAAGCGAAACGCGCGAGCTCCGGGTTCGAGGTCGTCATGCGTACGTCACGCGCGCTAGCGCAACCCGAGAGTTCGGTCCGTTATCACGCACCAGCGGCCGTTGACGGCTAATGAAGACTCGAGCTTGTGCCACAGGCTGCGGCGTCGCTCTCGTAGCGACCGCAACGATCGGAGCAATCGCGTACTTCACGTTGACGAGTTGGTTGCAACATCCGTTTGATGTGCGCGCATTTCGAGGAGCCACGTTGTGCGCCCTTGGCGATGTCGACCACGACGGAGCGAGCGACTTCGCGCTTGGCTGTTTCGCGCGCAACACGGTGTGGGTTTTCTCCGGCCGTACCGGCGCATTACTGCGCGAATTTGAGGGCAACGGTGTGACTTCGGAAGCGATGTGACGCGCGCAGACGACGATGCGGGTGACGTCTGGATCACGAGTCCGGAGCGAGGATTGGTGGAGCGCTGCTCGACATCAACCGGTCGCCGAATTCGAACCATCGAGATCCAACAACGCCCGGAGCTGCGTAATTGGTCGATCGCGGGTGTTGTGGGGCACGATGGCGAGCGCGAGCTCGTCGTCGGCCTGCCGAGCACATTCAACGCGTCGAGCAAATCCGCGGGCATGTGTCGCGTTTACAACCACGAATGCGCGTTGCTGCGATCGATATCTTCGCCGCCGCGCTTCGACCACCTTGGCGACTACTTCGCCGGCGCGGTCATCGCGATACCAGATCTCGATCGAGATGGTCGAGAAGACATCGGACTCGTAGCGTCGAGCTCAGAGTCGGAGGAACTCGTGATCGCGTCGGGCGCAGACGGACGCATCTTCAGTTCGCTTCCATCGAACACGGACTGGAACCCGTTTGGATCCTCCTTCGATGTGCGCGCAGCATGGCCCGGAAGTGAGAGTCCGGTTGTCGCAATCGGCGCGTGGGAAGACATCCCGAGTTGGATCGCCGTACGCGCGATCTCCGACGGACACGAACTGCTGCGAGTCGAAGGGCCGACCGATGACAGTCGCTTCGGACTCAGCGTCGCGTTCATCGATGACGTCAACGGCGACTCGACCCCCGACATCGCAGTGGGACGACCAGGGCCGATGAAGGCTGCCGCACTTCCCGGCGGGATTCCGGTCCCGCCGCAGCCGCCGAATCCGCCGTCTACGACGAGACCAACGGCGGCCAAATGATCCTGTTCAGCGGCACCGACGGCTCCGAGTTATGGCGCGCGTCTGGAGCGAAGGCGTGGGACTGGTTTGGGCTGTCCGTCGCGCAGATCTCCGACATCGACAATGACGGCGCGCCGGAAATCGTCGTCGCCGGCGAGTCCGGGTTCGGACTCGCCGATCGACGACCCTTCGTGCGCGTGCTCTCCGGCAGCTCCGGCAAACAGATCTACGAAGTGCTCCCCTAGTGTCGGGCGTTCCAGTGCGCACAAGCCCTGCGAGGTACTCTCTCGCGCGACCATGGAACGCGAACAGCTTCTCGCGCGCATTTCGATCGATCCGAAGGTGTGCTTCGGCAAACCGTGCATCCGCGGTACGCGCATCTGGGTCTCGCTCGTACTCGATTTCGTCGCGTCCGGCATGTCCGTCGCCGACGTGCGCGACCAATATCCGCGCCTCACCGACGACGACGTTCGCGCCTGCATCGCCTACGGCGCCCTCGCTCGTGCATCGTCGTCGAGCGCTTGAAGCGCTCACGCCGCGACTACGCCGCCAACTTCGCTTCGCGGAAGCTGATCATGCGGCGATTCTTCGGGTCCCACAGCTTGAGGCGCAGGCACGCGATGATGTCGCCCACGCGCAGCGAAGTCGTCGGCGGGTTCTGCAACTCGGACACGCCGCGCATCGCTTCGGGCAGGCGATAGAACGGCACGGCCGGATTGAGGTGGTGCACGTGGTGGTAGCCGATGTTGCCGGTGAACCAGTGCATCAGGGGTCCGAGCTTGAGGAAGCTCGACGACTCGAGCGCAGCGTGGTCGTAGGTCCACTCGTCGCTGGGCAGGATGCGGACGCCGACGAAGTTGTGCTGCGCGTAGAACAGGTACGCACCGGCGACGGCCGCGCAGAACATCGGCAACAGCAGTCCGAAGAACACCGGGTTCGCGCCGCCGATCAAGGCGATCGTCGTGATCAGGCCCGCGTGCAGGCCGACCACCGCCAGCGAATCCCAGTAGCGCTTGGGCTCCTTCAAGAACGAATCGACGGTGATGCTCCAGAAGAACACCGTCGCGTAGGCGCAGGCCAGCGTCACGGGCGAGCGCGCCACGCGATAGCGCAGGCGCTGCGCGGGCGTCGCCTTGCTCCACGCCTCCGTCGTCATGATCGGGAAGGAGCCGACCGAACTCGCTTCGAGTTGGCCGACGTGCGCGTGGTGGTAGTTGTGGCTGTGGCGCCACGAACGCGGCGGCGTCAACACGAGTACGCCGATGCCGAAGAAGATCGCTTCGGCCAACCACGAACCCTGCAGGATCGCTCCGTGCATGAAGTCGTGGAAGTGGATGAAGGCGCGCACCATCAACATGCCCGCGATCGGCGCGAGCACGAGTTGCAACGGCCACCACGGCGCCATGCCTGCGGCGACCAACGCAGCCGTCATCAGCGTCACCGTCGAGAGCAGACACCACCAACTGCGCGCGCGATTTTCCTGCGCGAAGGGGGTCGTGGCGCGCAGCAGTTCCTTGCCCGTGCGGCCGACACGCTTGGCGGGCGTCGGCGGTGTTTCGAGTTCCAGCATCATCCGCAGCAAATCCTCTGAGGTCCTATCGATCCGAACGGGCGAGCGCTCGCAGCGTTCCGCGCGCTCGATCCCATCGATCGACTCCCCCCGCGGATACGAAGAGCGCGGACTATCGCACGAGACCCGCGCCGGGGACAAGCGACCACCTCGTCATTCGGACGGGGCCCGCAGCCGCGTAGGTCAGGCCGCGGGGTGCCCGCAAAATTCGTTGAGGGCGGCGCACGGCGCGAGCGCAAGGCGCGCTTGCACGCGGTGCTCGGGCGCGCCGATCGGACGCTGTTGCGGTCGGTGGATGCGGACATGGACTGCTCGTGGGCGCACTCCCTAGTCCACAATCGCGACCAGCGCGCGGCGGGATCAAGGCTTACGCGCGCCCCGGAACGGACACATGTCGATCGAATGGTGCGACCACGCCTGCCTCGTGAACGAACGCCCGGCCGCAGTGCGCGTCGACTTCCGTCGGCACGAGCACGCGCCGCATGACGAGCTCGCGTTCGCGCTGTGGCTGCGATTGCGACTCAACGCGCCCGACGCGGCTGGGCTCGCGACGCCGGCGGAGATGGAGCGACTCGCGGCGCTCGAGCGCGCGCTCGCAACCATCGAAGACGGCGGGGCGATCGCCTACGTCGGTCGTTGCACGACGGCCGGTCAATGCGACTTCTGCTTCTACGTCGCGGACGTCGAGCGCGCCGGTGAGGTGCTGCGCGCCGCGCTCGCCGGCTTCGCCGAGTACACGTACCAGTGGCTGCACCACGCCGACCCCGAATGGGCGCACTACTTCGAGTTCCTGTTCCCCGATCCGCGCGCGCTACAGGTGATCGTCAATCGAGAGCTCGCCGCTGAGTTGGCGCTGCGCGGTGATCGCGCCGAGATCGCGCGGCCGGTCGCGCACTGGATCCACTTCGAACGAGAGCTCGAGCGCGACGCCTTCGCCGTTGCGGTGCGCTCGCGCGGCTTCGCCTGCGAGTTGACGCGCGACGTCGAGGCGGACGAGGACTTTTCGTTCGCGCTGCGCATCGAGCGCGCGACAACGCTCGTCGCCGCGACGCTCGACGGTGAGGTGTTGGAGCTCTTCGATCTCGCCGCCGCGCATGGCGGCGACTACGACGGTTGGGAAGCCGAAGTTGCGCGCGACGTGTGACGCGAGCGGCGCTCAGGGTTGCTTGAGTTCGGCGTAGAACGACAGGTGCGGCGTCTGATCGTTCTGGCACGCGCGCAGCTCGGGCACGATCGGTTGATTGCAGCCCGGGCAACGGAAGGCGAACTTTGCGTCGCTACGGATCCACTTGACCACGTCGTCGGAGGCCTGCTTGGAAAGCGTGCCGCCGGAAGCCTCGACGGTTTCGAGCAAGCGCACGCCGAACTTGTAGGCGGCCGGCTCGTCGCGCGTGCGCAGGTACGCGAACAGCGTCTGGTAAACCCACGGACGAAGTCCGCGCTGCACGCGTGCGTCGTCGAGCAATTTCTCGCAGGCTTCGAGTTTGTAGAGCGCCGCCGAGGCGTCGAGCGTTTTGGCGACGCGATCTTCGAAGCCCAGCCGCGCGTAGACGACGAGCATGGCGACATCGAGCGCGGACTCGGCGGCCTGCGGCGACAAGTCGCGCAAACCCTCCGGCAACAACTCGACTCCGTCTTGGCGCAAGGCTCCGTTCTTCGCTTTCGCCGCAAGTTCCTTGGCGTAGTTCGCCCACAGCATCGTCGCGACGACGTGCGAGATTTCGCTGCCGTCGTCGTCGGACATGCCGCCGATGCCGCCCGACGCGACGCGCTGCGCGTCCTTGATGAAAGGCGAGCCCAGCGAGGCGCGCACGTGCGCTTCGGTGAGCAAGTAGGCCGCGTAATAGCGCTGCACCTTCAACGTGTCCGCGTCGGCGGCGGTCGAGGCGATCAGCGCTTCGAGGTCACGGCCGGCCGTCGCGAGTTGGCCCGCCTGCACCTTCTCGACGTCCGCGCTCAGGCGCTTTTGGTACTCGAGGTACTTGTTGGGACCGGAGCAGGCCGCGCAGGCGACGACCACGACCGATGCGGCGAGCGAGCGAGCGAGTGTGTGGATTTGCATGGCGGTGTTTCCTTCAGCGCGCGCGCGCGGTTGCGCGGCGGTCCTGCTGCACGCCGACGTGGAACGGCACGAGTTGGTTGTTGAGCGTGACCTTGAACGTGCACAACGCCTTGGTCAGGTCGAGGCTGCGCAGCACGTCGCCGTTCTTCAGCGTGACCGAGTGGTCGCGCGCCGAGTACTCGACGCCTTCCGGCAGACGGAAGTAGACGAAGCCCTCGTGCGTGCGCTCCCAGGCTTCGAGCAGCGTGCCCTTGAGCGCCTCTTGCACGACCGCGTCGCGCGTGTCGTCGCGATCGGGCTTGACCTTCTGGTAGTCGACTCCGTGCAGCGGCGTGCCGTCGGGCAGGTACAGCGAAAACTCCATGTCCTCCGGCGAAATGCGCACCTGCGCGACATTCTGTCCTTCGCCGCGCAAGCCGATCTTCAGCGCGACGGGCACGACGCCTTCGTCCTCGATCAGGTCGTCGCCGAAGATCTCATCGTGGTTGAGATAGAAGCGCGCTTCGGTGAACACGATGCCTTCGAAGGCTTGCGGCGGAAAGCCGGTGAAGCGCGACGGCGCGCGGATCTCACCGGCCTTGCCGCCGCCGGAAGCGCAGGCAGTCAACGACACCGCAAGACACAGGGACGCTGCAAAACACGGGCACGTGAACACGGCGCGCAAGAATTTCATCGATGACTCCGGTCGGTGCAGTCGCAGGGCTCGGGCGGGACGATCTAACGCAGCGGCGTCGCGAACACCAGTTCGAGGCGCGACTGTGTGCTGCCGGTCGAGTTGGTTTCGAGCACCAAGCCGTACACGGGTGAGAACCAACGCGTGAGCGCGCCGCGCTTGTAGACGAGGCACGGACCCACGCCGCGCTCGAGCGCAGCGCGATGCTCATTCATGCCGACTTGGCTGACGCGCAATTGCGGCGGCGGCGTCTCGGCGTACACGGCCGGGAACGGCGCTGCATACACCGCGTCGCCCGAGGCCTTGAGGTCGAGCAGCGGATCGCTCGAACCTTCGAGCGCGAACATCGAGCCGCGCCGTGCGATGCGCACGTTGAGCGGCGTGCCGAGCGGCATCGCGTCTTCGCGGAATTGGCTGCGTTTCAAGTCCCACGGACCCTGCGGGCCTTGCGGCGCTTGAGCGAGATCGTCGACGCGCCAACGCAGCGGCGAGCCGTCGTCGTAGCGGAACACCAGCGTGCGTCCCGCGCGAATCGGAAAGCCCGAGTCGGCCTGAGCGAGTTGGACCTCGAGCGCGAGCACGCTGCGCCAGTCGGGCGTTTCGCTCGTCACCTGCGGCAAGCCGAGCGGCGCGAAGTCGAAGCCCGCGTCGTTCGCCTCGTCGGCGTCGTACCAACGGCGCGCGTACCACAGGAGCACGAGTTTGCGTGCGTCGTCGCTGCTCAAGGCCGTTGCGTCCGCGCCGAGGTGCGCTCCCCACGCGTCGATGTGATTCGCGCGCGCCAACGCCGCGAGATCGAGATGTCCGTCGCGTTCGACGGCGCGCGACGTCGCCGCTGCGCAGGCGCGCGCGAGTTCGCTCGTGTGCGTGCACGAGAACGTGCGCGCGTGGGCGAACGCCGCCGCGGGATCTTGCTCGGGCCCGGCGCCTTCGATCACGGCCCACGCCTCGGTGTGGTAGGTGCCGAGCGCGTTGATTTCGGGCTGCACCTTCGCAGCGAGCGCGGTGACGACCTGATCCAAATGTTCGAGGCGCGGTTGCGTCGCCTCGCCGGCCTGCCCGTAACCGAGCCACGCGCTCGCCGCGACGCCGAATCCGGCGCGCAGTTCCTTGACCGTGCCGAGGCGGCGGCTCGCGTCGAGCAAGGCGGCGACATCGAGTTGCGCGCCCGAACGACGGCTCGTATCGAAACTCTCGAGCGCGCTCGCCGCGCCGACCAACTCGGCGACGAGATCCGTGCCTTCACGCGTCGCGCGGTCGAAGCTGCGGTCGGTGAGCGCTTGCTCGTACACCTGCGCCGCCTGCGCGCCGCCGCCGCGTTCGAGCACGCCGAGCAAGGCATCGAAACTCGCCGAACGGCGCGCTGCGGGATTGAGCGCTTGCTTCGCATTGCCCAGTTCGCGGTTGAGCTCCGCGATCTGATCCTGCAACTGCGTCGCGCGCCGGTTTTGGTCGTCGAGCTGCGCCTGCAAGCGCAACTTCTCCTGCGACTCGACCTGCTTGTCGTGTTCGGCCTTCTCGAAGTCGCGCGTCAGGCTCTCGAGCTTCGCGCTCTGTGAATCGAGTTGCGCTTGGAGCTTGACGTACTCGTCGCCTTCCTTGGCGCCCGCCGCGACTTGCTTGCTGCGCAGCTCCTCGAGCTCCTTGTTGGCCGACGTGATCTTGCCCTGCAGGTCCGCGATCTGCGTGTCACGCGCGCCGATCTGCGCGTCCTTCTCGGTGAGCTGCGCCTGCTGCTTTTCCGTGCTCAGACCGACCTCGCGGCTGAGTTCGGTCACCTTCAAGTCCGCCGTGCGCAACTGGTCTTCGAGCTGCGCCACGCGCGTTCCATCGCCGCCGAACATGAAGGCCTGCGCCGCAGCCGCTCCACCGAAAACGACCATCGCGACCCAGGCCCAGGCCGGAACCGCCGACGGCAGTTTGTAGGCGCTCGACTTCTCGATCGCGTTGATGAACTCGGCCGAACTCTGGAAGCGCTTCTCGCGGTCTTTTTGCAGCGCTTTCTCGAGGATTCTGCGGATCGGAGCCGAGAGCTCCTTCATGTCCGCGATCATCGGCGCGACGTTGGTCTCGATCACCGACTGCGTGATCTCGTTGACCGTCGTGCCGCCGAAGGGACGTCGCCCCGAGAGCATCTCGTACAGCACGACGCCGACCGCGAAGAGGTCCGAACGCGCGTCGAGGCGTTGCCCCTGCACTTGCTCGGGGCTCATGTACATCGGCGTGCCGGCCAGCTTGCCGTCGTCGATGTCCGCGGCGAGCCGGGCGATGCCGAAGTCGAGCACGCGCACCGCGACGCCGTAGGGATTGTCGTCGGTCTTCGACACGCGCGCCGCGAGCATGATGTTCGCGGGCTTGACGTCGCGGTGCACGAAGCCGCGCTCGTGGCCCGATTGCAGCGCGAGCAAGGTCTGCCGCGCGACTTCGAGCGCGTGGCGCGGCCGCAACACGCCTTCGCGGCTGAGCATCGTCCGCAAGGCCTCGCCGCTGACCAAGTCCATGGTCACGAACAAACGACCGTCGTCCATCTGGCCGCAGTCGCGCACTTGCACGACGTGTTCGCTGACGAAGTTCTGCGCCGCGCGAATCTCCTGGAAGAACAGGCTGCGGAACTTCTCGTTCTTCGAGAACTTCGGCAGCAGCACCTTGAGCGCGACGGCGCGGCCTTCGATCTGGCGATCGCGCACCGAATAGACCTTGCCCATGCCGCCTTCGCCGAGCAGTTCGACGACTTCGAAACGGCCGGCGAAAATTTGCGGCGCTTCGCCCGGCGCAGAACCGAGTTGCTTGTCGGAGGCCGCGCTCGCGGGCTTGTTCGCCGCCGGTTTCGCGCCTCGCGCGCTGGGCATCAACGTCGGATCGAAAGCGCTCTGCGGCTGCTCGGCAGGAACCGGTTTGGGTTCGCCGGCGCTGCCGCCTTTCGACGCTGGGAGCGTGCGGTCGTCGTCGTTTTCGTCGGAGCGCATGGTCGAAAAGCGTCTCGGAGAGCGGTGCGCGCGCTCATCGTGAACGCGCACTTTGGGAGGCAAGCGGCGTGCGGATTCTAGGCACGGTTGCAACCAGGACCAAGCGCTAGACTCCGCCGCTCGACCTGTCGGCGCAGCCCGGTCGAAGGCCAAAATCGTGCTCAAACTCCGCATTCGTCAAGCCGGCCAACCCGACCTCGAACGGCGCATCGCCGGCGACACGGTGACCGTCGGCCGCATTCCGGGCTGCGACGTCGTCATCGACCAGCCCTACGTCAGCAAGCGCCACCTGCGCATCTATCGCGGCATCGTGGTCGTCGATTTGGGGTCGAGCAACGGCACCTGGGTCGACGGCGTGCGCATCGGCGAAGCGACCTTGCTCGGCGCGCGCGAAATCGATCCCGGCGACGGCGATGTGCGCATCAGCGTCGAGGCCGAGGCGGGCGAGCACGAGGGGCCGGCTGACCCGCAGACGACGCTGCCCGGCGGTTCGGATGTGGAGCGTTTGCGCGCCGAGTGTGCCGCCCTGCGCCGCGAAGTCGCGGGCAAGGCCGAGCTCGAAGAGGCCCTGCGCGAGTTGCGCCGCAAGCTCGAACAAACGCGCCTGACTCCCGGTCACGCCGACGCAACGCCGGCCTCGGCCTCGTTCGCCGTGCTCGAGAAGCAGCGCATGGAAATCGCGACGCTCAACGAGCGTGTCGCGTCCTTGGAATCGCAACTGAGCGCCGCGCGCGTGCGCCCGGTTCCCGCACCAGCGGTCGTGCCGGCGCCCGTGCCGTCCGGCAGCGGCGCGAGCGCCGCGATGCGCGCGCTGTTCGCGGACTTGGCCGAGCACGATTTCGAGGCGCGCGGAGCCGCGCTCGACGCCGCGACCGAGGACTTCCTGGTCGTGCAGCAGTTCCGGCTCGTGCGCCATGTCGAGCGCTTGGTCACGCGCTTGGCGGGCGATTTCATCCAGATCTACAACGCGAACACGATGCTGCCCGACGTCGAGGGCAACTTCCGCGAGCTGGTCGCGCGCTGTGTCGATCCGCTCGGCGATCCGACCGCGCGGCGCGAATTGGTCGCCTACGGCGAGCAGTTGTCGCGCTGGCTGGTCGCCTCGCTCGGCGCGCACCGCCAAGCCTCGGCGCGCTTCGCCGATCAGCTCAAGCTCGAGCTGTCCGAGACCGCGTTGACCGAAAGTGCCCCGATTCCGGCCTTCAAACGCATTTCCGGCCAAGCCGAGGCCGAGCTGTGGCGACGAGCCTGCGCCCGTTTGCGCGACATGACCGCCGACCGGGTCGAGGAGCGGCTCGAGAAACTGACCCGCGAGGCGGCGCTCGAACTGCTCGGCGAACGCGGCGGCGGAGCGGGCTGAGCTCGGCCGCAGGCGCCGAGTTCGCGGCTCGTTTTCGAGCTCCTTGCCCCGAAAACGACGCTGGACTGCGCGCGCGTGCTTCGTTCGACTGTGCGCGTGAACACCAAGAAGAGTTCCAAGGCGGCGGCGCGAAAGGGATCGAAGCCGGAAGAGCAAGGCAGCACGCTGCTGCTCTCCGGTGAACACGCCGCGCAAGCTTCGGCCGCAGCGCGCGCCATCGCCGCCGAACTCGGCAAGACGGTGCGGCGCACGTCGCTCGCCAAAGTGGTCGGCAAGTACGCCGGAGAAACCGAGCGCAATTTGGCGCGCTTGTTCACGCGCGCGACCGAGCTCGACGTCGTGCTGATCCTCGACGACGCCGACGCGTTGTTCGGCAAGCGCAAGACCGCCGAGCGCTACGCGCACATGCAGATGAATCACCTGCTGCGCATGATCGAGGGCTACAAGGGCGTCGCGGTCGTGACGGCGAAGTCCGACAACGCGCTCGATCCGCAGTTTCTCGGCCGTTTTGCGCATGTTCGCGACATCGGCAATCCGGCGCCGGGCGCGCGCATTCGACCGGCGGGCAAAAAGTCGCCGGCCAAGCATTCGGCCAAGGCGGCGGCGAAAGCGGCCTTGAAGGCGCAGGCGAACGTGCAGCTCAAGGGCAAACCCGGTGCGCCGAAGGCCGTCGCGCCTGTCGCCAAAGCGCACACCGCTCCTGTCGCCAAAGCAGCCGCGAAATCCGTCGCGAAGGCGCCCGCGAAACCGGTTGCGAGTGCAACAGCGAAGCCCGCGGCGAAAGCTAAGCCTGCAGCGCCGAAGCTCGCAGCGAAGAAGCCCGCGCCAGAAAAAGCGCGTGCAAGCGCACGTCGTCGGTGAGTTCCGGGTGGAACGTTGCGGCGAGCGAGCCGCGTTGAGCGACGAGAATCGGGTCGACGCCGAGTTGCGCGAGCACCTGCACGTCGCGACCGACGGCGCGGATTTTCGGCGCGCGGATGAACACACACTCGAAGGCGGGCGCGCCTAGCTCCGCGATCTCGACCGCGGCGGTGAACGACTCGGCCTGACGTCCATAGGCGTTGCGTTCGAGCTCGATGTCGAGCAATTCCATGCGCGGCGGCGGCGCGACAGCGGCGCGGCCGAGCAAAATCGCGCCCGCGCAAGTGCCGAACAGAGCCAGGCGACCTGCTCGATGGCGTTCGATGAGCACCTCGCGCAGACCGAACAGCTCGAGCAAATGGTGCAGCGTCGTGGACTCGCCGCCGGGCAACGTCAGATGCGTCAACGTCGCCAGTTGCTCGGGGCGTCGCACGAGTTCGACAGCGCAGCCCAAGCGCGCAAACGCGCGCGCGTGCGGCTCGAAACCGCCCTGCAGCGCGAGCACGCCGACCTGCATCACCAACCTCGCGTGGCGAGGCGTTCGTCGGCGGCGATCGAGACTGCGGACAGCCCGCGCATCGCCGCGCCGGCCTCGCGACATGCCTGAGCGACGATCGCGGGCTCGCTCCAACGCGCCGTCGCCTTGACGATCGCGGCTGCCGTGCGCGCCGGATCTGCGGACTTGAAGATGCCCGAGCCGACGAAGACCGCCTCGGCGCCGAGCGCCATGACGAGCGCAGCGTCGGCGGGTGTGGCCACGCCGCCTGCCGCGAAATTCGGGACCGGCAGGCGCCCGAGTTCGTGCACCTTGCAAAGCAGCTCGTAGGGAGCGCGCAGCTCCTTGGCGAGCGCCATCAGCTCCTCGCGCGGCGCCGCGACCACCGCGCGCAGCTCGCGTTGCATCAGCCGCAGGTGGCGCACCGCTTCGACGATGTCGCCCGTGCCGGCTTCGCCCTTGGTGCGGATCAGCGCCGCCCCTTCGCCGATGCGGCGCAGCGCCTCGGCCAGGCAGGTCGCGCCACACACGAACGGCACGCGGAACGCGCACTTGTCGATGTGGTGCTCGCTGTCGGCGGGAGTGAGCACTTCGCTCTCGTCGATGAAGTCGACCTGCAGCTCCTCGAGCACGCGGGCTTCAATGAAATGGCCGATGCGCGCCTTGGCCATCACCGGAATGGTGACCACGGACTGGATCTCGGTGATGCGTTCGACCGCGCTCATGCGCGCGACGCCGCCGTCCTTGCGGATGTCGCTCGGCACGCGCTCCAAGGCCATCACCGCGGTCGCTCCCGCCGCCTCGGCGATGCGCGCCTGCTCGGCGTCCGTGACGTCCATGATCACGCCGCCACACAACATGCGCGCGAGTCCGACCTTGACGTCGATGGGTTGAGCGAGGTCCGAGGGAGCGCTGGTCGTCCGTGTGGTGTGCATGGGTGTGCCGTCAGCCCTGCTGGGTTGTCGCCTCGATTGTCCGCATACAAGACAGACACATGATCGGCGTTCTCAACCAAATCCAGGGCTATGTCCGAACATAGATTGCCAAATGTCACGGTCAACGAGAGAATTGTAACCATGACAAGCTGGAAGCCCGTCTTGAGCCCTTCCGACGAACCGATGTACGTGACCATCGCCGGCGCACTCGCTCGCGACATCGAAAGCGGGCGCATCGCGGCCGGTGCGCGTTTGCCGACCCACCGCGAGCTCGCGCGCAGCCTGAGCGTCAACGTCGGCACGATCACGCGCGCGTACGCCGAAGCGGCGCGGCGTGGGCTGGTCGACGGCGAAGTCGGGCGCGGCAGCTTCGTCCGCCACCCCGCGGCGCGCGGCTTCGTGTCGGTGCCGCCCGTCGCGATTCCCGACGGCGTCGTCGACCTCGCCTTCAACTTGCCGGCGGGAGGACCGACGCACGCCGAGCGCAGTGCGGCGTTGCGTTCGCTGGCCGCGCGCACAGATCTCGACGCGTGCTTCACCGGCTACCACCTCGCCGGATTGGCGAACCACCGCGAAGCCGGCGCCCGTTGGCTGGCGACGGCGGGCGTCACGACGACGGCGGAGCGCGTGCTCGTCACTGGCGGCGCGCAACACGCGCTCGCCGTCGCGCTCGCGACCGCCGCGCAGCCGGGCGACACGGTGCTCGCCGAAGCGCTGACCTACACGGGCCTCAAGTCGTTGGCGCGCCTGCTCGGGTTGCGCCTGCAGCCGGTGGCGATCGACGAACACGGCCTGTTGCCCGACGCCTTCGACAGCGCGTGTCGAGCCAACGGCGTGAAGGCGCTGTACGTCCAATCGACGTCGCAGAATCCGACTGCGGTGACGCTCGACGCCGAACGGCGCGGCGCGCTCGTCGCGGTCGCTCGCAAGTACGGCGTCGCGATCGTCGAGGACGACACCTACGGCTTCGTCGGCGAAGGCAAACTCGCGCCGCTCGCCGCGCTCGCGCCCGAACGGACCTACTACCTGACGAGCCTGGCCAAGAGCGTGTCGTCGGGACTACGCGTCGGCTACCTCGTTCCGCCGACGGAGCCGCTCGGCGTGCTCGAGCGCGCGGTCGCCAGCGTGATGGCCATCGGTTGGACGGCTGCGCCGCTGACGGCCGAGCTCGCCTCGCTGTGGATTGCGGACGGAACAGCCCAGCGCGTTGCCGCCGAAAAACGCGCCGAAGCCCGCGAGCGGCAGAAGATCGCGCGGCGTGTGCTCGCGCCGTTGGAGTCGAGTTCGGAGGACACGAGCTGCCACCTATGGCTGCAGTTGCCGGACCCTTGGCGCGCGAATGAATTCGTCGCGCGTGCGCGCCGCGCGGGAGTCGCGGTCACGGCTGCGGAGGCCTTCGTCGTCGGTCGCGGCGCAGCTCCGCACGCGGTGCGCCTGTGTGTGTCGACGCCGGCGACGCGCGGTGAGCTCGAGCACGCGTTGCGTGCGCTGGCGAACGTCTTGCGCTCGGCGCCCGATGGCGAGCCGACGTTCGTGTAGCGAGGACACGGCGCGTTCTGTTTGCGGTGCTCGCGCGTCGAAGCGAGAGGCATGCCGTGAGGACCCAATGAACGCCACGCGCGTTTCGGCGGAGACTCACAAGCGCGCATCGAGCGCTCGCCGCTCAACCACCAACCACCAACCACCAGCCACCAGCCGCCAGCCACCAACCACAAACACCACACCCACCGCACCAACGCCGCTCCTCTCCTTCTCCCTTAAACTCCGCGCGCGTTTGGGCGGGTTTGCGCCCCAACGCGCGCGGGGTCAAGTGGGGGGCGCAGCGGCCCCCAGACGGGCCCCGGGGCCCCCGCCGCGCG
>CAYHRR010000045.1:0-13980 GCA_964358875.1 uncultured Planctomycetaceae bacterium
TCGTGACCAACATCGCGCCGCGCGGTCCGGCGCGGAGCACGCCCTGAAGCGCGAGGTTGTTCGATTCGGTGCCGCCCGACGTGAACACCACTTCGTCTTCGTGAACCGCGAGTGCCGCGGCGACGCGCTCGCGCGCTTCATCGAGGTGCTGGCGCGCGCGGCGCCCCGAGCTGTGCAAGCTCGAGGGATTCCCGAGTCCCTCGTCGAGCGCGGTGAGCAATGCGGTCCGCACCTCAGGACGCATGCGTGTCGTCGCGTTGTTGTCGAGGTAGATCGCACCCACGACTAGTCGCCCTTCGCGAGCACGCGCCGGTACATCTCCTCGTAACGACGCACGATCTTCTCTCTCGCGAAGTTCTCGACGGCGTGACTGCGAGCTGCGCTGCCCATCGAGCGCGCGCGCAGCGGGTCGAACAGCAGCAGCGCGAGGTTCGCCGCAAAAGTCTCACGATCGTCGAGCGCCGACAGCAAGCCCGTCACGCCGTGCTTCACGACTTCTCGCACGCCACCGACGTCGGTCGCCACCACCGGCGTCCCGCACGACATCGCTTCGAGTGCGGACAGGCCGAACGACTCCGACGAACTCGACAACGCGAAGACGTCGGCGGGCGCGAGCAACTCGGGCAAGGCGTCGCGCTCTCCCAGGAACAGCACGCGTTCGCTGATGCCGAGCTCTCGCGCGATATCGCGGCACGCGAGCTGATCGGGACCGTCGCCGACGAGCAGGAGATTCGCGCGCCGGTCGCGCGTCGCCTCTGCGAAGGCGCGCACCAACCACGGCACGCGCTTGACCGGACGAAAATTGCTGACGTGCACGGCCGTCGGAAACTCGGCGCTCACGCACGCGCTCGGTTTGCCGCGCGCTGCCGGAGAAAACCACTCGGTGTCGACGAAGTTCGTGATCACTTCGACGCCGCACGGCGCAACGCCCGGGCTGAAGCGCGCGCAGGTCTCCTTGGCGAGCCACTCCGACACCGTCGTCACGGCATCGCTCGCGCCGATGACAAAGTGAGTCAGCGGTGCATAGGACGGATCGTTGCCGACCAACGTGATGTCCGTGCCGTGCAGGGTCGTCACGACTTTCGGAGCGCGTCGGCCCTTGTCCGCGAGCGCCGCGGAGCGTGCGAGATAGGCCGACACCGCGTGCGGCAAGGCGTAATGCGCGTGCAGCACATCGAGGCCTGTCGCACGGTGAACGTCGAGAATCGCCGACGTGATCGCGAGGTCGTGCGGCGTCGATTGGAACAGCGGATAAGGCACGCCCTGCGCGCGGTGCATCTGCACGAGGCCAGGCGAACGCGCGAGCCGCGGCGGAACCTCGTGCGAGAAGAGGTGCACCTCGTGACCGAATTCAGCGAGCGTCAAGGCGAGCTCACTGGCGACCACTCCCGAACCTCCGTAGGTCGGATGGCACAGAATCGCGATGCGCAGCGGCGTCGGCACGCGTTCGACCTCAGCTCTCGCCCAAGCTCTCCATGAGCTCGGACTCCGGCGGCAACTCCGGAAGTTCGTCGTCGACAGATGCCGGCGTCGCTGTCGCCGGCTCGGCGCCGTTGAGTGTTCGTTTCGCGGTTGGCGGCGCAGGTTGGATCACGACCTCGCGCAGCGTTTCGTCGTGCGACGTTCGGTCGAGCGGCTTGGATTCGCGCAACGGCACTTCGGCCGGGGCCGCGACACGCGGTGCTTCTTCGAGCGCAGCTTCGTCGCGTTGACGATCGTCGCCCACCGCTGCGCTCGACACGGGCGCTCGCTTCGGTTTGCGCGCCGGCTTGACGACGCTGTCGATCACAACGGGAACCTGCGCAGCTTGCGGATAGCGCTGCGCCAAGTCCGCGTCGCGCGCCTCTTGAGCGATCACTTCCTGCGCGACGAGCGTGTAGTCGACCGCACCGCTCGATTCGGGCGCGTACTCGAAGATCGTGCGACCGTAACTCGGCGCCTCGGCGAGCTTGACGCTCTTGGCGATCGAGCGTGCGAAGACGCGGCCTGGAAAAAACGTGCGCAGCTCGGCGACGACCTCGCGACCGAGCCGCGTGCGGTTGTCGTACAGACAAGGAAGGATGCCGCTGACTTCGAGCTTCGGATTGAGGCGGCGTCGCAAGAGCGCCACGACATCGACGAGCTTGGTCATGCCCTGCAGCGCGAAGAACTCCGTTTGAACGACGATGAACGCTTCGTACGCAGCGACGAGTCCGTTGACCGACAGCAGACCCAAGCTCGGGGGACAGTCGAGCAGCACGTAGTCCGCCGGCGCCTCGCCGTGCGCGTCGCGGTGCTCCTTCTCCCAACTGTCGAGCGCGTCGCGCAGAATCATCTCGCGACCGAAGGCGTTGGCCAGCTCGAGCTCGGCGCCCGAGAGATCGATGCACGAAGGCAGCAGCCGCAAATTCTTCGTGCGCGCATCACGCAGCGCACTCGCCAGCGGCGTGTTGCCGAGCAACACGGAGTAGCTCGACGGCTCACCGCTCATCAGCTGCACGTCGAGGTGCAACGACAGATTGGCCTGCGGATCGAGATCGATCAGGACGACTCTGCGTCCGGCGCGGGCGAGCGCAGCGCCGAGGTTGACCGTGCTGGTGGTCTTGCCGACGCCGCCCTTCTGATTGATCAACGCGATGCGACGCATGGGCGCGGCATTCTAGCGACGGCGGCGCGCTGACCCGCGTGAGTTCGCGCCGAACTCGACTTCAGCTGAACAGCTGGATCGGATCCGTCACCGCGAGCGGACCCACGGAGAGGAACGGCTCGCCGTGGCGCGCGCCGATGCGTTCACCGAAGAAGCGCGCGCGCGTTTCCATGCGCGAGAGGATGTCCGCGCCGAACAGGAAGTGCTCACCGCGATCCGCGTCGTGCGTGGGCGCGAGCTGGCTCGCGTAGCAACGCACGAGCGCGAGCTTGCGCTCCCAAACAGGTCCGATGTCGACGACGAGCGTCGGATCGAAGGGCACGTGCCCCATGAAGTGCAAAAAACGCTTGGGCCGGCGCGCAGCCGGACCGCCGTCGAGTTGAGCGAGGCGCACGAGGCCCGACAGGTACCACGCTTCGCGCGCGATGCGTCCGGTCGCGGCGTGGTCGGGATGCAGGTCGTCGACGTGATGTGCGAGCACGAGATCCGGCGCGAACTCGCGCATGAGACGCGCCAAGCGTTCGCGCGCCGCGAGCGTGTTCTCGACGCGACCGTCGGGCAGCCCGAGATTTTCACGCGCAGCGATGTTCATCGCGAGGTTCGCCGCGCGCGTTTCGGCGTCGCGTTCCTCGATGCTCCCGCGCGTGCCCATTTCGCCGCGCGTCAGGTCGACGATGCCGACGCGCAGGCCGGCGTCGAGCAAACGCAGGATCGTTCCTCCGACCGAGATCTCGGCGTCGTCGGGATGAGCGGCGATCACGAGTGCGTCGAGTTTCATGTTTCGTCGTCCCCGGCGTCGCTGCCGTGCTGTGGTGTGTTCCACGTGACCACGAGATGCCCGGACTCGAAAGGTCCGAGCGCGTGGAACAACTCGTCGATCCAAGCGCGGCCGAAGCGCGCGACGAAAGGCAAGGCGCCGAGCACGCGCTCTTGCAGCTCGCCGCGCGGACACAAGTTGTTCGACACGCGCCGAACGAGTCGCTTCCCACGTCCGCTCCGATTGGCGTGAACGCGCTCGGCCTTCTCGCAGATCTTCTCGACCAGCGTGCGGATTTGGGCGCCGGTGCGCGGCAAGTTCGCGGCGAGACCGCGATCGAGCTTGGCGAGTTCCTCGCGATGCGCAGACAGTTCCTTAGCGGTGCGTTCGACGATCGCGCGCAGCTCGGCGATGAAGGGCGGAGCAGCGCCAGGTTCTTCCGATTCGATTTGCACCGCGCGTGCGCTGAGCACATTCGCGATCGAAAGACCGAGGCGCTCGAGCGCGGCATTGGTGTCGTCGTCGACGAGCGTGCACGACCAACGCGGTACCGCAGCGGTCAGCGGAGCGCCGAGCGCTTCACGCAACGGGCCAAGTTGCGCGAGGTAGGAGAGCTCGCCCCATCCGCCGACATAGGCGACCACGGGCAACGAAATGTCCTGCACGAGCGGACGAAGCAGTGCGCCGGGCGACCAATCGGTCGGCGACTGGATGATCTCGGCAGCGAGTTCCACGGAGCTGCGCGAGCCCTCTTCGCCGTCGTAGCGATAGCCGTCGCCGCCGAGGCGCAGGGCTCGTCGTCCGCCGGAGTCGACATGGAAGAGCAACGCGGCTGTCGCGGATTCGATCGAAGGTTCAACGCCAAGCGCGCGCAGCGCAGTCTCGCCGTCAGCGAGGCCCTCGCGCACCGGACCTTGCACGACACCGGCGAGCGCGCGCGACAGCGGCGTACGAATCCAATCCGGTTCGAGCACGACTAGGCCGAGGTGGCCGAGTAGATCGGTCATCGAACGCGTGAAGGCGCTCGCCAACGTCTCGCCGTCACGCGGCGCGAAAAGCTCGATCGCTTCTTCGGCAAATTCACAGCCGATCAGCGATTGACGCAGCGCCTCTCGAACAGCGACAAGTCGGTGCTCCGCATCGCGCAGGACAAGTCGCGACAACGGTTGACGCCCCGACGACATGCCGGAGAGACCGATGCGCTGAAGGTCGAGATTTTCGTTGAGCAACCAGGCGTGATGAACTTCACCGATGTCGTGGTCGTCGGCGTGGTTCCAAAACAGCGGGACAACCGGTCGCTCCCAGGCCTGCGAAAGCGAGCGCGCGAGACGGACGGCGTGCAGCGCCTTGTAGAGCGAGTACAGCGGCCCGCCGAGTAGACCGGGTTGTTGGCCGGTGACGACGCAGCACGCGCCTGCGACGCGCAGCGCGCGAATCGAGTCGAGGACGGCGACGTTCGGTGCCAGCGGTGCAAGGTGCGCTTCGAGCGCGAGGGCGAGCTCCGCGCGCTCTTCGGGTAGAAAACGCTCTCGCGGCGGCGCGATGTGGTCGATCGAAAGCGGCAGCGAGAAGCGTGGAACGCGCAGCGAAATGCGCGCGAACTCGGGTCGCCCGACGACGTCGGAGGCGAGCGCTCTCGTCGCGATCGTCACGTGCTCCTCGCTCTTACGTGCTCGGTCAACGCAGCGTTGATCTCGGCGATCATCGTGTTCAACGCGTCGCGCGCTGCGTCCTTCCAGTGCTTGGAACGGTGCGCCTGTTCGCGCCACGCGAAGGTGATGCCGCGCGAGGAGTTGACGAGCGCACCGGCAAACGACCCGTGTGGTGTCGACTCGAAGGCGTCGACGACGTCGCGCGCGCCGGCGCCTTGCGCGCCGTATCCAGGCAGCAACAGCGGTGTGTGCGGCATGCGCTCTCGAAAGGCGCGCAGCTCGCCACCGTGAGTTGCTCCGACGACGGCGCCGACACTCGACCAACCGCCGGTGCCGCGCAGCGCTTCGCCCCACGCGGCCACCTTGTCCGCGACGACGAACGACAGTTCCGGCGAGCCATGTCGTTGGAAGTCGGCGCTGCCTTTGTTCGAGGTGCGCACCAACACATAGACGCCCTTGCCGGTACGCGCGCAGCACTGAAGGAAGGGCTCGATCGAGTCGTCGCCGAGGAACGGGTTGAGCGTCACGGCGTCGCACAGCGAGTCTTGATCGGCCGAACCTGTGCCCTCGAGGAATGCCGTGGCATAGGCGGCAGCCGTGCTTGCGATGTCGCCGCGCTTGACGTCACCGATCACGAGCAAGTCCGCAGCATGGGCCTGTCGGACCACGCGCTCCCACGCGACCGCGCCATCCGCGCCGAAGACTTCGAAGAACGCCGACTGGGGTTTGACCGCAGGGACCTTGCCGGCGACGACATCGATGACTTCACAGCAAAAATCCGCCAGCGCCTGGGCTCGTTCTGCGCGCGGGCGGTGCACCTCGCGCGCGCTTCCATAGGGAGGCGGAAGGAGCTCGAGGTGCGGGTCGATCCCGACGAGGCAGGCGTTCCCGCACGCTTGGATCTTGTGTTGCAGGCGGTCCGCGAAATTCACGAGCGTTCGTTCCTGACGAAAGGGCGGGTTGGAGGCGTCGCAGACGTTCGACGCGATCCCGATCGAAGTCGGTGATCCTAGCGCGGGGATTCAGCGGTCCGATCGACGGCGAGGGGCTCGGAGACATCCATGAATTCTCGCGCGATCGCATCGGCGACAGGCAAGCCGCGCGCCGTGAGCATCCAGCGATCTTCGAGTCGCTCGAGCATTCCCATAGCGACGAGACGTTCCGCGATCGGGACCATCGGGTCTTTGGCGGGCGACCACGGTCCCGGCATTCCGGCGCGGCTCCACGCGTCCCGCGCCGCGAGCCCTTCTCCGAGCCGCAATCCGAGCCACCAGGTTTCAGCGTGCCGCACCGCGTCGGGAGGACGCTCTCGCCACGCGGCTGCGCTGCCGTCGCGCGAGATGCAGCGTCGGTACTCGCTGATCGAGCGCGCATTGCCGGCGCGAAGCGTGCCGACTTTCGAAACGGCCGAGGGTCCTATTCCGAGGTAATCACCATTGCGCCAGTAATTGACGTTGTGAACACAAGGGGCTCCACTACGGGCGTAATTGGAGATCTCATACGGCGCCAGTCCAGCGGCGCAAAGGCGCCTGCGCGTGTGCTCGAAAAACGCCAGCTCGAGTTCGTCAGGGAGCTTCTTGAGGCGCCCCTGTTCCAACCATCTTCGAAACAGAGTGTCGTCCTCAAACGTCAGGTTGTAGGCCGACACATGATCAGGAGCGAGTTCGAGCACGCGCTCAAGGTCCACGTTCCACTGCTCTAGGTCTTGGTTGGGCAGGGCATAGATCACATCGATATTGACGTTGCGCACCCCGGCGCGCCGCGCTGCGGCGTACGCGGCGAAACTGTCGGCCACAGTGTGCACTCGCCCCAGCAGCTGCAGGACTTGGTCGTGGAGGCTCTGAAATCCAATCGACAGCCGATTCACGCCGAGCTCGAGCAGGCAGCTCGCCTTGTCCTCGTCAAGGCTCTCCGGGTTGCATTCCGCCGTGACCTCGACAGCGGAGCTTCGAAAACCGGTGATGTCGTCGAGCCCGTTCAGCACGCGGGTCAGCTGAACGCGCGAAAGGAGGCTGGGAGTGCCACCGCCCAAGAAAACCGTGCGCGGATGACGTGGCGCGCGCTGCCGCGCTTCCGTGAGAATCGCCGTCAGCGTCGCGTCGATGTCTTGTCCGTCGGCGGGCACGGAGAAGAAGTCGCAGTAGTGGCATTTCGCAGCGCAGTACGGCAAGTGCACGTACAGCGGCGTTCCGTCGAGCGGCACGGGGAGCGCGTCGCTACCACCCGCCGATCCGTCGGCACTGACTTCGCTCCTACTCCCCACCCATGACATCGTAGAGCTTGCGCAGTGCTTCGCGTTCGATCTGACGCACACGTTCGCGAGTTAGACCGACGACCAGGCCGATCTCCTTGAGCGTCATCGGTTCGCTGCCCCGGTCACCCAGGCCGTATCGAAGGCGCAGGATCGTCGCTTCACGCTCGTCGATGGCGGACAGAAGCTGACTCAGCCTTCCGAGGAGATCCGCGGCAAGCAAGGTCTCGTCCGGACTGAGCGCGCCCACATCCTCAACCGTGTCGTGACTCGCGGTGAGGCGATCCAAGGACACTTGGGCACCCAAACTCGAAGTTTGGATCGTGCGCTTGAGCAACGGCCAGCTTTCGCGGGGGATGTCGAGTTCGAGGGCGACCTCTTCAACTGTCGGCGCTCGACCGAGCGTGAACGTCAATTCGTGGCTGACGGAACGCCACTTCGAGATCATCTCGGCCATGTAGCTCGGCACGCGCACGGACTTGACGGTGTTGACCAGCGCGCGCCGGATCGACTGCTTGATCCACCAAGTCGCGTAGGTCGAAAAGCGACAGCCGGCGTCGGGGTCGAACTTCTCGACGGCCTTGAGTAGGCCGATGTTGCCCTCGGCGATCAAATCCTGGAGCGTCAGGCCCCGCTCCGCGTACATCTTCGCGATCGACACGACCAAGCGAAGGTTGGCGCGGATCATGTGCTCACGTGCCTGTGCGTCACCACGTTGGATGCGACGCGCGAGCTCACACTCCTGCTCGGCCTTGAGCAGCGGCGTTTCGTTGATTTCGAGGAGATACGTCTCCAGGCAGCGTTCGGAAGAAATGGCGGACTCCTGGGCGCGAGAACTCGTGGGGGTCATTCCTGGCGTACGGGTTCCAGATCGGTCCCACGATCGGCGGTTCTTGAGGTGCCGCGCTCGTTCCAGGCGCCGCGCGCGTGGAGCACGGCGGTGGGCACTCAGAAGTTCTCAAGCACCCACTTCGTCTGCTACCGTCGCGAGGTGTCCGCAACCCGAGCGACTGGCATGGGCCTGAACGAGCGCCCCCTCGAGGAGATCATCCCGGAGGGTGCCTTTGCGCTGCTGCTACAGCCGCAGGCGCAACCGTTCTTTCGGTTGCTCAACTCGCTGATCCACAGCCGCAACCGCGGGTGGACGAAGCGCCACTACTACCACCTCGCAACCGAGGCCGACGCGCTCGAGTCCTTCCTCGATGACTTCGGCGCGAAGTTCAACCGCGAGTTCAGCCTGACCCGTGAGCTCGTGGCGTCGAGTCGATGGCTCGCGCTTGCGGGATTCAGCGTGAGCCATCTCGAGGGAAGGCTGCAGAGCTATGGTTTCCCCGCCGCGTTGCCGAGCGTGGACCTGGAGGAAGCCCAGAGTTCGTTCGAGCACGCGCGCGATTTCGTCACCGAGAGCATCGCCGCCTTGGCGGGTCGGTTGCGCGAAGAGGCGCTTCGCCTGCGGTTGGCGTGGCCGGATGAGGCGCGCCCTGACCAACAGTTCGAGCCGGCCGTCACCAAGCGGCGCTTGTCGCGGAACATGGGGCAGGAGGATCTCTTCGACGAGAACCAGCGCATCGCGGAGATCGCGTCGAAGTACCTCGCGGCGTGCGGAATGCTGCAGGAGCTCGGAATCCGCAGGATCTCGGATCCGGAAGAGCGCCGCCGGCGTCTGGCTTCGATTTGCAAGGAAGAGCAAGCCCGTGTGTATGAGGCGACGGTTCACAACCTGCAGTCGACCTACGACACCTACATCAAGAACACGGTTGTCGAGGGCAGGGACGAACGGCTTCCGCGACTGCGTGGGCACCTGTCAGCAGCGCTGCACCTGCTCGAGTCGGTGACGTTCTTGTCGCACTTCGTCGAGCGGCATGAACTCGATCTTCGCGGTGAGAGCGCGGACCTCGTGGTGCCGAGCCTCGTCGACCGCGCAAAGGTTCAGGACTTGATCCTCAACCACCTTTTGCACTGGGCGAACCAGCTCATGCAACACGGCCGCTCCATGGCCGAGGAGTTATTGCCCTCCTACATCAATCTGCAGGAACTTCAGGTCGATCTTCCTGAGAATCTGAAGCTGCATGCGCGTCCGGCGGCACTCATCGTCAACATCGTGACGCGCCATGGGACTCCGGTGGAGATGATCGTCGCCGGTTATCGCTGCAACGCTGGATCGATCCTCGACCTGTTGGTTGCCGTCGGCTCCAACCCGGACGCGCGCCGTTACGTGTTCCGTGGCGACGTCCACCCGCTTCGCGATATCGGCGTGCTGTTCGAGAGCGGGCTCGGTGAGGACGGGATCGAAAATCTGCCCGCCTCGCTCCACTACCTCAAGTCGAGTTGACCAGCGGCCTGGAGTCAGACGCCGAGGTACAACCGGTCAGCGAGCATCGGAGGCAACCCGGCGCGTCGGATCCGGTGCGCCTCACGGTCGATGTCGTAATTGACGCGGCGGATCCACACACGTCCAGCGTCCGAGTCGAACAAGGCGTAGGCCGTTCGCGGATCCTCGTCACGAGGTTGGCCGACGCTTCCTACGTTGACGAGCGAGTGCGAGGCCTCCTCGACGTTGATCTCGGATTCAACGGTGTAGGCCGTTCGAGTCGGGTCATCCAGCAAGCGCATCAAGGTGACGGGCACGTGGCTGTGACCCACGAAACACACGGGGAGTTGCATCACATCCAATGAAGGATCCGCGTCCTCAGGCGTTTGGATGTAGTCGAAAAGCTCCGGCCTGTAGAGCGTTCCGTGCGCCACAGAGCAGTGTTCTAGATGACGGGCGAGTGGGAGCGACCCCAACCACGCCTTGTCCTCCTTCGACACGATGCGTTGGGTCCAGAGCGCGGCCTCCTTCGCGTAGGCATTGAAGTACATCATGTCCAGTTGGCCGATGACCGCCGCATCGTGGTTGCCCATGACGACCACGGCGTCGGTCGCGCGCAATATCTGGATGCACGCGCTCGGCGCTGCCCCGTACCCGACAACATCTCCGACGCTGACCAGTTGATCGACTCCGTCCTTGGCTAGGCACGACAGCACGGTCTCAAGCGCGGTGAGGTTCCCGTGGATGTCGCCGAGGATGCCGTACCTCATTGGAGTGAACGCGTACGTATAAGCGCGAACGTCGTCAGCAAAGCTGCCATCGGCGCCAGGTCTAGACCGAAGCGTTGTGCGGAGTCGAGGGTGTAACCGCAAATCACTGGGGGTGACGCGGCTGCCGCAGCGACGCCGCCAAACTGAAGCGCGGCGCACGGTACGACCCAGATAAGTGCGGTGAGCACGAGTAACCGCGTCCTCGCGGTGGTGCGAAGTGCCATCACTAGGGGCACCGTTGCCCCCAGAGCAAGCGCGCGCAGAAGCGCTTCTAGCCCCTCGCCGCCGGGTGTGGGGTCCAGGGCGCCGGCAAGTGACTCGGCTACAAGAGCAACGACGACGGCCGTGAAACCCGAGGCGTACCACCGAGCTGTGGTCGAAAACGCGCGCGTCAGCCACGCAGCCTTTTCGAGCGCCGATGCCCACACGATCACTGCTATGGCTGCTGCCAGGGGTAGGCTCGGTACAGTCGTTGACGCAAGCCCTGAGCCCCGATTTCGAGCGAAGGACTGCACCAGGACTGCGGCAAGCACCGCTAGGGCGAACAGGCCGAATCGAGCTGCGCTAAGTCGAAACGCGCCTCGCGCCAGTGTCAGAACGCCACGCATGCGACCCCATTGTGTGCACTCAGGTAGCCAAGTCCAGGCCTGAGGTCGCCAAGTTCAGCCGAGCGGAGAGCAGCGCCGGTGACTACATCTAGTCTCATGAAGTCGTTGGCACTCGACCTGTAGCGGCTCGGCTGCTACGCTCGATCGTGTTCCACGTGGAACAAAAGGAAGCGGAGAGCATGGACCGACGACTTGGACGCGGACTTGGAGCGCTGCTCGGTGGACCTATCGACGAGGGCCTGACGCGCGCGATTAGCCTCGTCGAGATCGATCCCAATCCGTTTCAGCCACGGAAGTCGATGGACCCCGCGGGTCTCGAAGAACTGCGCGACAGCATCGCCAGTCACGGTGTGCTTCAACCGATCATGGTGAGAAAGAGCGCTGATCGATACCAAATAGTGTCTGGAGAACGCCGCTGGAGGGCAAGTCGACTTGCCGGCTTGCAGCGCATTCCAGCTGTCATTCGCGACGACATCACGGACCACGAGATGTTGGAGCTCGCGCTGGTCGAGAACGTCCAGCGGCGTGATCTCGACCCCATCGAGCGAGCGAGGGGGTTTCGGGCGATGATGGACACGCTCCAATTGACCCAGGAGGCTGTCGCCGACAAAGTCGGACTCAAGCGCGCTACCGTCGCCAACCACGTGCGCTTGCTGGACCTGCCCGAGCGCGTTCAAACGGCGATCGGGCAAGGGCTTATTGGAATGGGGCACGCGCGGGCGCTGCTTGGGTTGAAGTCCCCGCTTCAAGTCGATGAGCTGCTCGATCGGTGCGTTCGGAAGGACATGTCGGTACGCGAGGTCGAGCGATTCGTGCGCGAGCAAGCGACTCCGCGGGTGCCGCAGGATCAGGCGCGCTCGGGTACTGCTGCCGGGACACGACCTGGCTGGCAAACAACTGCGGAACGAAGACTGCAATCTGCGTTGGCCACGAAGGTCAGCGTCCAGGCCGACGTCAGCTATCGAGGCGAAATCCGGCTCGAGTTCTACGACAAACAAGGGCTTGATCAGCTGTTGGATCGCCTAGCGCCGCAGGAGCGTCTCGAGTAGACGCCGCCCGGCCTCCTACAGCTGTTCCATCGTAGTGATCGCGACGGGCAACTTCGGACGCCCGGCCGAGTCCTCGGCCACTTCGCCCTGCCCGATCTGTTTGACGATATCGAGCCCGCTCTCGACGACCCCGAAGACTACGCGTGAGCCGTCTAGGTCGTGCCTATCCGCTGTCAGTAGCGAGAACTGGCTCGTCAAGCTTTCGCCGCTCGCCGCGCCAATTCCCGCGCTAACCGCGCCGGCAAAATGGAAGAGCCCGGTGTCCCGGCGAGCCACGAAGCGGTCCTTGCCGCCTTGACCCCACAACGCAAGGTCGGGGGATTTCGTGTTCGGGTCCCCGCCGTCAACCCCCATTTGAGGATCAATATGATAGAACGTAGTGCCATCATAATATCGATCGCTGACGTTCTGAAGGAATCCCGCCACTTGTTCAGGGGCATTCGACGGGTACAAAGCGAGCACAAACGTGCCCGCTGTCGTGGCGACGCTCACCCGCACGACGTCGCCGGGTACGGGGGGATTTGAGAACACCTGCGGATTCAGCTTCTCCCACTCGGCGCGAGCGCCCAGCGACCGAGCCATGTAGTCGACCGGCGACTCCGGTGCGGGCCCGCCGAAACTGAGCGACCCAACGACGAGCTGGTGCGTCGGGTGCTCCGAGCGCAACTTGCCTAGGGCGACCAACGCAGCAGGATAGTCGCGCTGGGCGACGCACGAGTTCGCCTCGAGCCAACGCGCCCATGGTCCCACCGGCTGTCCTGCCAACTCCGTCGCGAGTCCCGAAAGTACGGCGGGCTCAGCGCTCGGAATCTCCGGAAACCCCTTGGGCACCGTGCTCGACGTAAGTCGGTCCCAACTCTCCTCACGCGCCTGCCGAAGTCCCTGCCCGGCCTGAAATCGGTACACCACAACCGCCGAGATCACGCCCGCGACGACGAGGCTGTGGATCCAGTACTTGAGGACGAACTGTTCGAGCTGGGACTTCTCCGCTACCGGGGCGAGCGTGACAGAAGTCGCAGTCTTGTGCGTGGTTTGGGCCATCGTGGGTTCTTCGGCGCAGTGCGCGAGGCTACAGCGCAGGCCAATTGGCCTGCCGGGGGAGCGAGTCGTGGCTTCACAGGGTAGCTCAATCGGATCGCCCAGACCGATGCGATTATAGGAGCGCGGCGCACCGCCACAACAGCGGCCGCACGGCGGTCGGGCGTGTTCAAGTCCTTGGTAGGCTGCGGCCTTCTTCGGGCCAGACGTACCTTGCAACCGAGACGCGATCACCCTTGACCGCGCCAAGCGCGGACAGCCGTCGATACCGAACCACAACCACCATGCCGCTCCTGCTCTCTGCACTTCTCGTCGTCTTCGCGCCCGTGTCCCAGCGTCCCGCAATGGAGCAGCGCTCTCAGCACACAGCTGCAGCCCAGGACGATCCCATCAAGACGGAGTTCGACAAGAGGCTGAAGGAAGCCGAGGGGAGCGTCGTGAAACTCTGGGAAGTACACGCTTGGTGCGACGCGCAGGGCAGAGACAAGGAAGGCCGCACGGTCCTTCGGGCGATCATCAAGCTCGACGACACCCAGAGGAAGGCGCACGAACTGCTCGGTGAACTCGAGTTCGAGGGCAAGTGGTTTGCCAATGAGAAGAAGCTCGAGGAGTTCAAGAAGAAGCGGCTCGAGGAGGAGGCCAAGAAGCAGGGGAAGGTCGTCTACAAAGGCGAGATCGTCGATCAAGCCGACATCCCCATGCTCGAACGTGGGATGAAGAAGCTCGACGGCAAGTGGGTCACAGCCGAGGAGTTCAAGCGGCGCTCCGAAGGTTGGGTGCAGCACGACCTCGACTGGATCCCTCCCGACGAAGCGGAGAACATCAAGAAGGGGCTCTTCAAGTGCGGAGACAAATGGCTCAGCGAGGCCGACGCGAACACGTACCACGCTGAACTCGGCAAGTGGTGGCGTCTCCCCG
>CAYHRR010000046.1:0-876 GCA_964358875.1 uncultured Planctomycetaceae bacterium
ACACTGGCGGGTCCCATCTAACGCTCGGAGTCAACCCCGATGTCGCGGTGTTCGAAAAAGCCTTCGCGATCGACTTGGTGTCCGGCGTCAACGGACGCGTGATCGGAGTGCTGTGCCAAACCGAACGCGGCGAGTTGGTTGCGTTCTCCGGCGCGCAGGTCGTGCTCGCCACCGGCGGCGCAGGCCAATTGTTCCGCGAAACGACCAACCCTGCGATCGCTACAGGCGACGGCGTGGCGATGGCCTTCCGAGCCGGTGCCGTGATGCGCGACCTGGAGTTCTTCCAGTTCCACCCGACCTGCCTGTACATCGCCGGCGCGGCGCGCGTGTTGGTCAGCGAGATCGTGCGCGGCGCCGGCGGAATCCTGCTCGACAAGAACCGCGTGCGCTTCATGCCGGAGTACCACGCCTCCGCCGAACTCGCACCGCGCGACGTCGTCAGCCGAGCGTGCTTCGACCGCATGGTGAAGACCAACGACACCAGCGTGTACCTCGACCTGTCCAAGCTCGAGCGCGACCCGCACCAACTCTTCCCGCACATCAGTCGCATCTGCAGCTACTTCAGCATCGACATTGCCAAGGATCCGATTCCGGTGCGGCCCGGAGCTCACTACATGATCGGCGGCATTCGTGTCGACGCCGACGGACGCTCGAGCGTCGCCGGTTTGTGGGCCGTGGGAGAGTGCGCGAGCACCGGACTGCACGGCGCCAACCGCATGGGCTCGAACTCGTTGCTCGAAGGACTCGTGCTCGGCGCGCGCGCGGGCGAACGCGCGGCTGAAGACGGCAAGGACTTCCCGCTGATTCCCATGGACCGCCGACTGAAGACCACGCGCTCCAACGGCTCGCCGGATGTGCGCCTGGGGATTCAGGACA
>CAYHRR010000046.1:886-2526 GCA_964358875.1 uncultured Planctomycetaceae bacterium
ACCGAACTTCGCCGAGTCCCGGCACCGCGAGCCGATCACCGACGCGATCTCCAAGATCGATTTTTGGACGCGCGCCGTGCAGAAGCTGGCCACGCCGGATCCGCGCTCGTGGGAGTTGCTCAACATGCTGACCATCGCGCAGCTTTCCGCGCTCGCCGCGCGCACGCGTCAGGAATCGCGCGGCGCGCACTTCCGGGAGGACTTCCCCGAAGCACTGGCGCCGTGGAGAGCTCACACGCTCTTGACGCCGTCGGGAGACGGCGAGCGCGTGCGCTCGGTGCTCATCGCGCGCGACGCCGTCCGCGAATCGGTCGGCGCGCGATGAGTCGCGCGACGCGCCCCAACCGCCGTCCGCGCGAACGCGTGCTCGTGTGCGGCGTTCTGTTCCCCGATCAAAACACCGAGCACGCCGGGCCGCTGAGCGAAATGCGTTCGCTGCTCGACGCGGCCGGCGTCGAGCCGATCGGCGTCGGCATCGTGCAGCGCAAGGCCGTGGCGGACGCGAGCACGCTCATGGGGCGCGGCAAGGTCGACGAGATCCGCAGCGAGGTCGAGGCGCTGACGCCGGACGCGGTGGCGGTCGACAACGACCTTTCGCCGGGGCAGATTCGCAACCTCGAGAAAGCCTGGGGCGTGCGCGTGCTCGATCGCTCGGAAGTGATCCTCGACATCTTCGCGCGTCGCGCGCAGACGCGGCAGGCGCGCCTGCAAGTCGAGTTGGCGCAGGCGCAGTACCTGCTGCCGCGCTTGAGGCGCATGTGGACGCACCTCGAGCGTCCCGACGGCGTGATCGGGACGCGCGGGCCCGGCGAAACCCAACTCGAAACCGACAAGCGCTTGTTGCGCAAGCGCGTGCTCAATCTGCGCCGCGCGCTCGAAGAGATCGAAGAGCGGCGCTTGCGCGAGGTGCGTGCGCGTTCGGAGCAATTCACGATCGGGTTGGTCGGGTACACCAACGCAGGGAAGTCGACGTTGCTCAACAGCGTCACCGGATCGAGCGAGCTCGCGGCGGACATGTTGTTCGCGACGCTCGACACGCGCACGCGTCAGTGGAAACTGCGCGACGGTCGCATCGTGCTGTTGTCGGACACCGTCGGCTTCTTGCAGCGCTTGCCGCACCATCTGGTCGCGTCGTTCCATGCGACGCTCGAAGAAGCTATCCACGCCGACTTGTTGCTGCACATCGTCGACGCGTCGCATCCCGATGCCGCCGTGCAACTCGCGGCGGTGGAGGAGGTGCTCGACACGATCGCGACCACGCAGCGCGCCGAGATCCTGGTGTTGAACAAGATCGACGCCGTCGAAGAGCCGCTCGCGTTGCAGTTGCTCGCGCGCGAACTGCCGCACGACATCGTGCACGTGTCGGCGCGCACGGGCGCCGGGCTCGAGCGCCTCGACGCGTTGATTTCCAAGCGCCTCGACGCACGTTCGTCGCGCGTCGAGATCGAACTGCCGCTCGCCGACGGCAAGACCTTGGCGGCGATTCGACGTTCAGGTGTCGTCGCGTCCGAGGAAACGATCGAGGACCGAGCACTCAAGATCGTCGTGCGCATTTCCGAAGCGGCGCTCGGCAACTTGCGGCGCTCCGTGCCGAAGAACGTGAGCTTCAGGACCTTGGACCAAGCGCAGGAACCGCTGAT
>CAYHRR010000046.1:2536-12738 GCA_964358875.1 uncultured Planctomycetaceae bacterium
ACACTAGCCGTCCGCGGTGAACGTCACGTCGCGCGGCGCAGCATGCGTTCGCGATGCATGCCGAGCGACAAGCGGACGGCGAACGCGGACCTCTTGGCCTCTGAGCACCGGCCGCTGATCTCGACTTAGCTGCGCGAAGAATGGCGAAGCCGCAGTCGTCAGGACGTTCACCAGGGGCTGCTAGCCGCGTGCGACGCGCGCCGACTCAGCGTTGCAGTCGATCGAGCGCGGGCAATTTCAACGGCTGGCCGAGTTTCAGCGCGTTCTCGTCCGTCAACCCGTTGTAGCGCGCGAGCGCGCGCACGATGTCGCGCGCGGCAGTTCCGTAGTGCGCCTTGGAGATCTTCGAGAGCGTTTGGCCGGACTCGACGACGAGTTCGAAGTCGGCGAGTTGCGCGTCGCCGCGCGCGGGCGGCGCGACTTGCGGAGCCTCCGGCGCGCGCGGTGCTTCGACGAGCGGTGCGGGCTCCGCTCGCGACGGCCCCGGCACGCCCGACGGCGTGTCAATCACCGGCACGCCCGACGGCGTGTCAATCACCGGCACGCCCGACGGCGTGCCGATCACCACCACGCCCCAACCCGCTTCGATCAAGCCGCTCGGGCTTTCGCCGACCTTGCCCTGCTGGATGTCCGCGGCGAGTTCGCGCTCGCGCTTGAGCGACTCGACGCGGTGCGATTGCCACATCGCCGCCAACCCGAAGGCGGCGGCGAAGAACAGAAGCAACGCAACGGCGCGCATCGACGCTAGGCCGGATCCTCGATCGCCACCGGGGACTTCGAGGAACTCGGCGCCGAACCCGCCGCGGCGTGTTTGGCGCGCGAGCGCTCCTCGAGCCAGATGAACAGCGGGCTGGCGATGTAGATCGACGAGTACGTGCCGGTGATCACGCCGAAGGTCAGCGCGAAGGCGAAGCCTTCGAGCGCGTTCCCGGTGCCCCAGTTGAAGCACAGGATGATCAGCGCGCCGGCGATCGTGCCGGTCGACGTGATCAGCGTGCGCGACAAGGTCTGGTTGACCGACAGGTCGCACACTTCGGTGAGCGTGCCGCGCACGCGCGGTAGGTTCTCGCGGATGCGGTCGAACACGACGATCGTGTCGTTGATCGAGTATCCGAGGATGGTCAAGAAGGCCGCGATCATCGTCAGGTTCATCTCGACGTGCACCAGCGGGAACACGATCAAGAAGGACACGGCGGCGAGCGTCGCGAACAAGTCGTGCAAGTCGGCGAGCAGCGCGCCCCAGCCGTAGCTGTACTCCGCGAAGCGCACGCGGATGTAGAGCAACATGCCGATGCAGCTCCAGAACAATGCGAGCAACGCCTTGTCGCGCATTTCGCCGACGACCTGCGAGCCGACGATGCTCGATTCGGGCACCGGCAGCGCCAACTTGAAGACGCGCCCGGTGGTCGCGCGTTTGCCGTCGACTGCAACGCTCAGTGCCTGCGACACGCTCGCGGCGTCAGCCGAAGTCGTCGCCGCCGAGACCGTGAACACGTCTTCGCGCGCACCGCGCGCTGCGACTTTGATGTCGGTGAAGCCGGCATCGGCGAGCAACTTCTCGAGATCCGCAGCGACGTGATTCGACTCGAAATACAGCGTCGCCTCGAGCTTCCCGGCCGTCAGCGTCGCATCGACCGGACCCTTTTGGAGCACGTCCGAGAGGCCGGCTTGGATCAGTTCCTTGAAGTGGCGCTCCGGCGCGTCCTGTCCGGTCGCATCGAGCGACTCATCGCCCTCGGACTTGAAGGTGATGCGGAACACGGTGTTGGTGCCGTTGCTCAAGCGCGAGCCGGGCAAGTCGACGACTTCGGCTGTGTTGAGCGGTTCCGCAAGCGCTTCGACACGCTTGCGCAGGTCGACGACGTCGAAGGGTTGCTCGGTGCGCACCTTGAGCGTCGCGCCGCCGAGGAACTCGATGCCGAGCTTCTTGTGGTTGGGGATGGCGATGAAGCCGACCAGGCCGCCGACGACCACCAACGCCGAGAAGAGCAGCGCCGGCTTGCGGTACTTCATGAACTGGTAGTTCGTGTTCACGAAGAACTGCTTCATCACGAAGCGCGTCACACCGCGCTGCAACTGGTAGTGCACCAGCACGCGCGTCACGACCAGCGCCGAGAACAGCGAGGTCAAGATGCCGATCGACAACGTCACCGCGAAACCGCGCACGGTGCCCGTGCCGACGTTGTAGAGAATCAGCGCCGAAATCAGCGTCGTCACGTTGCCGTCGATGATCGCCGACATGGCGCCGGAGAAGCCGTCCTTGGCCGCTTGGATCGGCTTGCGACCCTTGTCCTGCTCTTCGCGCATGCGCTCGTAGATCAGCACGTTGGCGTCGACCGCCATACCGAGCGAGAGCACGATCCCGCCGATGCCGGCGAGCGTGAGCACGCCTTGGAGCATCACCATCGCGCCCATCATCAACAGCAAGTTGACGAGCAGCGAGATCGAGGCCCACAGGCCGAGCCAGCGGTAGAACCAGCACATGAACGAGATGATCACGCACAGGGTCACGAGACCTGCGTACAGGTTCTTCTGCACGTAGTCGTCGCCGATCGAAGCGCCGACGGTCTCCTTCTCCTGCAGGATCGGTCGGATCGGCAGCGAGCCCGAACGCAACACGGTGACCAGCGCGTCGCGCTCGGCCAGGGCGAAGCGGCCCTCGATGATCGAGTCGCCGTACAGTCCGGCGTTGATCTGCGGCGCCGTGACGATTTCGCCGTTGATCGAAATCGCCAACTGCTTGTCGAGCAGCTTCTCGGTGAAATCACCGAAGCGAGTGCGCGCGTTGTTGTTGTCGGACATCGTGAATCCGACGGCCGGGAATCCGTTGCGATCCTGTGAACGGTCGACTTTGGCAAGATCGGCGCCCGTGAAGTTCCAATCGGGGATGGCCGAGACCACGAGCGGCAGGAACACGCGCTCCTTCATCGGCGGCACGGCGAGTCCCTGCGCGACCTTCATCGGCATCCAAATGATGCCCGCCGGCGGTCCACCCGCTTCGGGCTTCAGCGCGTTGAACTCGGTGACGGCGCGGTTCTCGTTGCCCGCAGTTTCGTACCACTTCTTCAGCGCCTCACGCGCCGCGGTGCCGGTCGAACCGACGCGCCGGAAGTCGTCGTCGACGGCGACGGCGAGGAAGCGCATGTCGCCGAGGTTTTCGATCGAGGCCTTGATGTCGTCGGTGTCGACCAGGCGAATCCCGCTGCCGACCGTGTGCGCCGCGCTGGCGCTGTTGCGGTAGGCGCGTTGCTCGACGAACAGCTCGTCGCCGACGCGGTGCGAGTACTTGAAGCCCTCGTCGTCGATGGTGACTTCGCCGCCGCCGGCCGGGAACATGGCGAGCAGCTTCTCGTCGCCGGCGAGCTTGATCGTCAAGCCGAGCGCCGTCGCCTCCGCTGCGACGTCGGCGGCGAGCTGCGAGCGCACGTTGGCCGCAGCGCTGCCGACGATCTTGGGCAGCGAGATCTCGATGCGATCGACGCCGATCTTGCGCACCACCGCCTCGCGGTTGCCGCGCGGATCGACGCGCTGCTTGATGATCGTGATCGTCTCTTGGAGGATCTCGGCGTCCGAGAGGTTTTTGTCGACCTTCCCCTCCTCCTTGGCCTCCTTGATCGGGATGCGATAGACGATGCGTTCGCCACCGGCGATGTCCAAGCCCATCGGGAACGGCGAACGACCGCTGGTCAGCGGGCGGTAGAGCAGCAGGGCGATCGAAGCGACCACCAAGCCCACGATCAGGGCGACCTTGCGACCGACGTTTTCGACCATGACGAACTAGCTTCGGTGTTCGGCGCCGCCGGCTCTCAGAGCGAGTCGCGCGGACGCGGTGTGCGTTTGTCTTGGAAAGGCAGCGGATCGCCGCGTTCGCACGCGCGGCGATCCGTCGTAATTGGATGTGTCGTGAGGCGTCATGCGCCCCGTAGCGACGATCAGCGCGCGCCCGCCGGTTCGGCGAGGCGGCGAGCGTTGTCGGCGACCGGCGCGGCTGGATCGCTCGGCGCAGCAGCGGCGTCGTCGCCGCCCTTTTCGCCGAACACTTCGCGCAGGCGCGTCGACTTGCCGACGCGATCGCGCAGGAAGTACAGCTTGGCGCGGCGCGTCTCGCCCTTGCGCGTCGACACGACGTCCTTGACGCGCGGGTTGTGCAACGGGAACACGCGCTCGACGCCTTCGCCTTGCACGATGCGGCGCACCGTGATCGTGCGGCGGATGCCGCGGCCCTTGTGCGCGATCACCGTGCCGATGAACAGCTGCACGCGCTCCTTCTCGCCTTCCTTGATGAGGTAGTGCACTTCGACGGTGTCACCGACCTCACACTTGGGGAGGACCTTCTTGCCGAGCTGTTTTTCGATCTCTTGCATCCGATGCATGACTGACTCCGAGGGTTCGCGCGTGGCGCACTGAGGACGCGCCGGGGCGCGAGTGTTTTAGGAAGTGGGGGTGTTCGGTTCGAGCAGGTCAGGTCGGACTTCACGCGTGCGGGCGAGCGCGGCGGACTGGCGCCAGCGCTCGATGCGCGCGTGATCACCCGAGAGCAGGATCTCGGGCACCTCTTGTCCGCGCCACACCCGCGGTCGCGTGTAGTGGGGATGATCGAGCAGGCGTGCGGCGCCTCCGAAGGAGTCGCGCGTCGCGGATTCGTCGCAGCCGAGCGCGCCCGGGATCAGGCGCGTGGCGGCCTCGACGACGCACAAGGCCGGCAGCTCGCCGCCGGACAGCACGAAGTCACCGAGCGACAGCAGTTCGAAGCCCAGCGCGGTGCGCAGCCGTTCATCGAAGCCTTCGTAGCGACCGGCGAGGATCAACGTGCGCTCCGACTGCGCGAGCTCCTCCGCCAAGGGCTGGCCGAAGGGCCTGCCGCTGGGGCACAGCGCGAACTTGCGGAAGCGGCCATGTCGTGCTTCGAGCCACTCGACCGCTTCTGCGATCGGTTCGGGGCGCAACACCATGCCGGGACCACCGCCGAAGGGGCGGTCGTCGACCGTGCGGTGCCGATCGCGGGTGAAGTCGCGAAAATCAACGACGACAACCCGGACCAGACCGTTCTGGCGGGCGATCCCCAAGATGCTCGAGTCGAGATACGGCTCGATCGCCTCGGGAAAGAGGGTCAGGATGGCAAAGAGCGGCACAGGTGCCTTCTCGTCGAAAAGGCCCAGCAGGGTAGTCGCGGCACTTAGCACCGTCAAGGATCGGAGAGCGGCCACTGGCGACGTCGAGCCACGGCTCCTAGCCTCCGCCGCGCATGTTCACGGGCATCGTCGAAGGCACTGCGTCGGCCACGTTCGAGCCCGTGGGTAGCGGCGCCAAGTTGGTGCTGCGCATGCCGCCGGATTGGGCCGTCGAACTCGGCGACAGCGTGTCGGTTTCGGGCTGTTGTCTGACCGTGGTTTCCAAGGAGCTGCGCGCCCTCGACGCGGAGCACCCCGACGAACTCGATCTGTGGCTGGGGTTCGACCTCTCGGCGGAGACCCTCGCGCGGACCCACCTGCGTGATGCGCACCACCGAGAAGTCAACGTCGAGCGCGCGCTGCGCCTCTCCGATCGGCTCGGCGGTCATCTGGTCAGCGGCCATGTCGACGGCCTCGGCACCTTGACGCGCCTGTTCGATCGCGGCGACGGCGGTTTCGAGATGCACTTCCAAGTGCCCGAGGGCCTGGAGCGCTACCTGCTCGAGAAGGGCAGCATCACGATCGACGGCGTCAGCTTGACGGTGGTCGAGCCGCGCGGGCGCGACTTCCACGTCGCGGTGATCCCCGAGACGCTCAAGCGCACGACGTTCGGCACCGCGCGCGCGGGACATCGCGTACACATCGAAGCCGATCTCGTCGGCAAGTGGATCGAGAAGCTGCTGCCGCTGCGCTGATCAGAAGCCGGCGAACAGGATCGACGAGAAGGTCGTGATCGGCGCGGCCTCGCGGTACTCCTCGAGCGTGCGCGTCAGGATGTTGAGCGCGCGCCGTGCTTCCTCGTAGAGGTCCTTGTCCATCACGAGCTTGCCCAACGTGCCTTCGGCCGTGCGCAGGGCGGTGGTCGCCGAGGCCAGGTCGTCGGCGATCTTGGCGAGCTTGACGTAGATCTCGTCGGTGGTCAGCAACTTGCCGAGCGTGCTTCCGTCGAGTTTGTCGGAGATGCCCTTCAACTCCTGATACAGCGCGTCGTCTTCGAGCAGCTTCCACACGGTGCCGTTGGAGCTGTTGATGCGCGCGGAGATGTCCTTGATCGTCGCCACGGCCGCGGCGATGTCCGCGCCGAGCTGCTCGTCCTTGACCAAGCGCCCGAGCATGCCCTTGCCGGCCTGAACGTCGACCGTGAGCACCTTGAGTTCGGCGGTGACGTCGGCCAAGTTCGTGGTCACCTCCTCGAACTTGCGGGCGAGATCCTCGTCCGTCGCGAGCTTGCCGAGCAGCCCCTTGCCGGCCTTGATGTCGGCCGTGAACTCCTGGACGTTCGTGAAGACTTCCTTCGCAGCCTGCGCCGACTCTTCGATCTTCTGCGCGAGGTCGTCGTCGCGCATCAACTTGCCGACCGTGCCCTTGCCGGCCTTGACGTCGGCGACCATCACGCCGAGGTCGTCGAGGATCGCTTCGAGCTTGGCGCCGTTCTTCTCGACGAGTTGTCCCAAACCGTCGAGCGCGCCGCCCTTCACGCGGCCTTGCAACGCCGCCTCGATCGTCACAGCGACGCCGTCCGACGGACCGGGGTCGATGTAGACCTGCTTGCCGCCGAGCACCGTCGCGTCGGCGATGTAGATGTCGAAGCCTTCGCGCAGCCCGAGCGCTTGATCGAGCACCAGCGACACGGTGATGCGCCGTTCGCGCGGCGCGTTCGGATCGTAGGCCAAGGTCTTGACGCGCCCCTCGCGGATGCCGGCGACGAGCACCGAGTCGCCCTTGCGCAAACCGTTGGCCTCCGGGAACTGCACGATCAACTCGTGACGCTCGGAGAACAGCGAGAAGTCGGTCAGAAACAGCGTGTACACCCCGAGGATCGTCAGGACGATCACGAGGAACGCGCCGAGCATCAGTTGTCGCTTGTTGGCCATGACAGGGCTCCGTCAGTCGAGTCGGTCGCCGAGGAAACGCACGAGCCGAGGCTCGGTCGAAGTGAGGAACTCGCTCGGTGTGCTCACGTAGTGCAGCTTGCCGCCGTCGAGCAGGCCGACGCGATCGGCGACTGTCTTCACGCAACCGATGTGGTGCGTGACGACGAGCGACGTCACGTGCAGCGTCTCGGCGAGTTCGCGGATCAAGTGATTGATCGACGACGAGATCTCCGGGTCGAGCCCGGCTGTCGGCTCGTCGTACAGCACGATTTCGGGATCGGTGATCAACGCGCGCGCCAAGCCGACGCGCTTCTTCATGCCGCCCGAGAGTTCGTTGGGCAGCTTGTCGTAGACGTCGGGCACCTTGACGAGCGCGAGCTTCGCGTTGACCTTCTCGCGGATCTCACTGTCCGACAGAGCGGTGGTCTCGCGCAGCGGCAGCGCGACGTTTTCACCGGCCGACAATGACGCGAGCAGCGCTGCTTCTTGGAACACGTAGCCCATGCGCGCGCGCAGTTGGCGCAACTCGGCGCCGCCGATCGTGGTCATGTCGTGACCCTCGACCGTGATGCGCCCGGCGTCGCATTTCAACAGGCCGATGACGTGACGAATCGTGACCGACTTGCCGCACCCCGACGGGCCCATGATGCAGAAGGCCTCGCCGCGGTAGACGTCGAGGTCGAGCCCGTCGAGCACGACCTTCGGCCCGAAAGCCTTCGACACGCCGTCGAAGTTGATGATGACTTCGCGCTGCATCAGGCGTTGAAGAACATCCACGACAGGAAATAGTTGGCGATGATGATCGCGATGATCGAGTCGCGCACGGCCTTGCGCGTCGCGTTGCCGACACCGATCGCGCCGCTGTTGGCCTTCAAGCCCGCAGCGCAGGAAATCACGGCGAGGATGATGCCGAACACGAAGGCCTTGAGCAGTCCGCTGTACACGTCCTTGGGCATGTCGAGCGGCAGTCCGCGATCGTTGAGCGCGTCGACCACTGAGTCGTAGTAGAGCGAGAGCCCGACGTTGAGCTGCGAATCGGCGATCAAGCCGCCGCCGACGATGCCGATCGCATCGCACAGCACCGTCAACAGCGGACACATCACCGCGGCGGCGAGCACGCGCGGCATAACGAGGTAGCTGACGCGGTCGATCGACATGACCTCGAGCGCCGACAGTTCCTCGGACACCGCCATCGTTCCGATCTCAGCCGCCAGCGCGCTGCCGACCGTTGCAGCGAGGATCGTCGCCGTGAAGAACGGTCCCATTTCGCGGCACATCGAGAGCGCGACGATCGTGCCGATCTGGTCTTGCTGCCCGAAGCGCGAGAGCTCGATGCCGGTCTGCAAGGCCAGGATCATCCCGACGAACAGTCCGACGAACATCACCACGTGCGCGACCTTCAAGCCCGCTTGGAAGAGCTGATCGGCGATCAACGCGCGGCGGCGCAAGGCCGTCGGCAAGCGCAGAACGACCTGCCAGGCGAGCTCCAGTTGGAAGCCCACGTCGCGCATGAATTCGAGAGCGATGGCGATCATGTCGTTGGTTCGAGCGCTAGGAACCGCGCAGCACCGGCCAGCCCGGTCCCGGCAAGGCGGGGCGCATCATCTCGAAGCCGCGCTCGCGCGACGAGCGCCAGCGCAGCAATCCGAACAGGATCGAAGTCTCGCGCACGTGATCGGCGCCGTCGGTGAACTTGCGTTGCGACCACAAGCCCGTGACGTAGTCGCGTACTTCCTTCTCGTCGCTTTCGCGCCGCCACAGTCCGCCCCAGGAGCGTTCGTGGACGCGCTCGCCGTCGACGGTCTTGGTGTAGAGCTCCCAAATCCAGGCGTAGTGCTCGTCGACCTCGGGCAGTTCCCAGGTCGGCAGCAAGGTCGGAAAGGCCGTGCGCGAACGCCGGCCCTCGACGCGGTGCTGATAGAAGGGCCACAGCTTTTCCCACGAGCCCTTCGAGTGGCCGTCGAGGTCGTACTGCTCCCAACGCTGGTAGAAGGGCACGAAGTTGGCTGCGCTGCGCGAGCCGTCGGAGTAGCGCTCCTCGCGTTGGTTGTAGAAGGGCCACATCACCCAACGGCTCTTCATGCCGTCGCCTTCGAAGTACGAGTAGAACGGCCACACGCGCGTGCGGTAGGCGACGTCGGTGCTCGTGCCGGGCCGTTGCACACGCACGAGCGGCCACGGTCCGTCCCACGACCAATACCCCGACTGCGTGTCGCGCGAGTATCCGAAGAACGGCCACAGCGCGGTCCAGGCCTTGTAGCTGCCGACCGAAGCGTCGCCATAGAAGGGGAAGAACATGCGGTGCTCGATCTGCTTTTCGCGCGGCATGTGCAGGCGATCGGTGCCCCACAAAAACAGCGGCCACAGCGCGAAATGGCTCTCGGAATGGCCCGGTCGCGCGACGCCGTACAACGGCCAGAAGTGCCAATCGAGCTCGCCTTGGCCGTTGTGTCCCCAGGAGAACAGCGGCCACAGCACGTGATGGAAGGTGCCGCCGTCGCGCTCGGTGCGCATATAGAGAGGAAAGAGCACGAACGTGATGCGGTCGTAGGTCGCGAACTGCTCGACGACGCCGCCGAAGGGAAACACCGCGCGCTTCGTCTTTCCCGAGGCGTCGCCGGACCACAGGATTCCCGGCAGCGCGATCAAGCGCCAGGACGGCAAGCCGTCCGCGTCGTGGTCCTCTTGGTAGCGCGCGAGCGGCAAGAGCTGCGTCACGGTTTCGGAGCCGTGCACTCGGCGCGAACCCAGCGGCACGAGGAAGCGCGTCAGCGAATCGCCGCCGTCGAGGATGTCGTGGCACAGCAGCGGATGGAGCTCCCATTCGCTGACGTCCGACATCGGAGTCCTGCGCACGACGCGCCCGATGCCGGCGAGCACTTCGGTTTCGCGCCCGCCGCCGGCGCTCGAGATGTTCGTGTACAGCGGCGCGAGATGGATGTCGTCCGCGAAGCCGGCGCAGGCCGAACACAGCGCGACGAGCAGCGCGAGCACCGACGCCCGCGTCACAGGCCGTGTCCAAAGGCGCGCGCGCATGCCGCGTAGGATCCGGCATCGCGCACCGTCGTTGCAAGGGTGTGCTGCACCAAGGTGAGCTCGCGCGCGAGATTGCACGAGGGGTCGCGGGTCGCCGTTGCATCAGGTTGTGCTGCACCAA
>CAYHRR010000046.1:12838-13976 GCA_964358875.1 uncultured Planctomycetaceae bacterium
GCGAGATTGCACGAGGGGTCGCGGGTCGCCGTTGCATCAGGTTGTGCTGCACCAAAGTGAGCTCGCGCGCGAGATTGCACGAGTTGTCGCGGGTTGCGGCTGCATCAGGGTGAGCTGCACCAAGGCGAGCTCGCGCGAGATTGCGCGAGGCTTCGCACGTCGCCGTTGCGCCAGGTGGTGCTGCTCCGACGCGAGTCCGCGCTCGAGCGCGCGCGGGGGCTTTGCGCAGCGCGGTTGCATCCGCATGAGTCGCACTCGCCTTGTCGCTCCACGGGCTCGGCGTTAGGTTGCGCGCCTTCCCATGGCGACCTACTTGAGCGGGATCACGCCGAGCGGATTGCCGCACCTCGGCAACTATTTCGGAGCGATCGCGCAGCACATCGCGCTGCCCGCGCGCGGCGGCGAGCACTTCTATTTCATCGCCGACTACCACGCGCTGATCAGCAGTCGCGATCCCGTCGAATTGCGCTCGCGCGTCCGTGAAGTCGCCGTCACCTACATCGCGCTCGGGCTCGATCTCGAGCGCGCCACGCTGTTCCGCCAAAGCGACGTACCCGAGGTGTGCGAGCTGACTTGGCTGCTTTCGTCGGTCACGGGCATGGGTGTGCTCGAGCGCTCCGTTTCCTACCGCGACAAGGTCGAGAAGGGCATTCCAGCGTCCGTCGGGCTGTTCATGTATCCCGCGTTGATGGCGGCCGACATCCTCGCCTACGACTCGAACTTCGTGCCCGTCGGCGTCGATCAAAAGCAACACGTCGAAATCGCGCGCGACATGGCGCAGTCCTTCAACGCCGCCTACGGCGAGACCTTTGTGCTGCCCGATCCGCTGCTGTCCGAGCACTCCAAGGTGCCGGGGCTCGACGGCGAAAAGATGTCGAAGAGCTACGGCAACACGATCCCGATTTTCGAGACCGGCAAGCCGCTGAAGAAGTTGGTCGGCCGCGTCCTGACCGACAGCCGCGAGCCGCACGAACCGAAGGATCCTGCCGGGTTGTTGTTGTTCGACCTGCTGAAGCTGTTCCTGACTACGAACGAACTCGCCGAATGGGCCGAGCGCGTGCGCAGCGGTGGCTCGAACGCACCGGGCTACGGCCATCTCAAGCAGCGCCTGATCGACGCGATCGAGGAGCGCTTCGCC
>CAYHRR010000047.1:0-2283 GCA_964358875.1 uncultured Planctomycetaceae bacterium
TTGGTTTGCAGCGAGTTGCGAATCGCCAAGCCGACGCGCGCATGCCGCCTTTGCAACTCGAGCGCGCGTTCGAAGAACTCGAGGCCGGCCAAGGTCGGCTCGCCGCCCTGCCAGGCGAATTCCATTTCGCTCACGCCGCGTGGCTGCGACTCGATGTAGCTGCGCGTGAAAGCCTCCAACGTCGCGTCGTCCATGCGCGACGGCGTGCCGCGCTCGCCCTCGAACAGCGCGCGCTTCGGCAGGTAGAAGCAGTACTCGCAGTCGAGGTTGCAGAACGCGCCGAACGGTTTGGCGAGGACGTGGAACGGCAAACGCGCGAGCGGCGCTGGATTCGAATTGCTCGTATCCATCGCCGCCCTCGCTTGACCTCTGCTCAACGCGTTAGACGCGGCAGGTTTCCATGGCATCGATGATCGCCTGGCCCATTTCGCGCGTGCCGACCGCGCTGGGATCGTTGCGATCGGACTTCATGTCGTAGGTCACGCGGCGGCCTTCGGCGAAGACCTTGGCGCAGGCCTTCTCGAGTCGATCCGCAGCCTGTTTCTCGCCCAAGTGGCGCAGCATCAACATGCCCGAGAGGATCATCGCCGTCGGGTTGACCTTGTTCTGGCCCTTGTACTTGGGCGCGGAACCGTGCGTCGCTTCGAACAACGCGATGCCGCTGTCACCGAGATTCGCGCCCGGCGCGACGCCCAGTCCGCCGACGAGACCGGCGCACAAATCGCTGAGCACGTCGCCGTACAGGTTCGGCAGCACGAGCACGTCGTAAAGCTCGGGCTTCTGCACGAGCTGCATGCACATGTTGTCGACGATCACGTCGTTGAATTCGATGTCGGTGTACTGGGCGGCGACCTCGCGCGCGGTCGAGAGGAACAGACCGTCGGAGTACTTCATGATGTTCGACTTGTGGACCGCCGTGACCTTCTTGCGCTTGTTGGCGCGCGCGTACTCGAAGGCCGCCTTGACGATGCGCGCCGTGCCGAAGACCGAGATCGGTTTGATCGAAATGCCGCTGTCGGGGCGGATCTTGGCGCCGTGCACGCGCTCGATGAACTCGATCAGCTCGGCGGTCGCGCGCTGGCCCTTCTCGAACTCGATGCCGGCGTACAAGTCCTCGGTGTTCTCGCGGAAAATCACCAAGTCGACGTTCTCGTAGCGCGAGCGCACGCCCTTGTAGCTCTTGCACGGACGCAGGCAGCAATAGAGGTCGAACTCCTTGCGCAAGGCCACGTTGACCGAGCGAAAGCCCTTGCCGACCGGCGTGGTGATCGGCGCTTTGATCGCCGTCTTGGTCTTCTTGATCGAGTCGAGCACGTTCTGCGGCAAGGGCGTGCCGGCGCTCTCCATGATGTCGACGCCCGCCTCGACTTCGACCCAAGCGAACTCGACGCCCGTGGCATCGAGCACGTCGCGAGTGACCTTGGCGAGTTCGGGACCGGTGCCGTCGCCTCGGATCAACGTGACGGGGTGGCGCATGATGGATGACTCCTCTTCTGGGCAAAAACTACGGGAAAAGCTGGCCTCGCACTGTAAGTGAGCCGGCGCCGCACGGCAACGGACGCGCACTGCGCAACGGTGCTGAGCGCGCGTGAGATCGCGACGCAGCGACGCACGCCGGCTTCACGACTCCGTGCGCGCGCGTTCCTTGGCCCACCACTCGCGCCAAGCCTTGATGCGTTTTTGCCGCTCGGCTACGTCCTCCGACTGAGGGTCGAAGGGCAGTTCGCGCTTGGTCAGTTTCTGAAGTGCGCCGAGCATCGCTTCGCGCACCGCGGCATTCTCATCGGCGAGCCCGTCGATCAACGCTTCGACCGCCACCGGATTGGCGAGCTCTTCGAGCGCGCGCGCCGTCGCGATGCGATTGAAGATGTCCTCGTCCTTCAAGCACGGCACGAGGAACGGCGCGACGGCCGGATCGGCGGTTTCCCACAGCGCGATGATCGCGAGGTAGCGCTTGCCCGATTCGGGACTCTCCAAGCGCGGCAACAGCTCCGACCACGCAGCCTTCGGCTCTTCGGCGGGAGCCGCATGCGGCGTTGCGGCGGCGGCGAGCGCGGTGATCGCGCCGTCGAGCTTTGTCGCGAGCGCCTCGAGCTCGCCACGCATGGCATCGAGGCGCGTGCGCACGTCGGAGAGTTCCGCGTCGTGACGCGCGAGCGCGGCGAGCGAGACCTTCATCTCCGTGATCGAGGTGTCGAGCGTCGTCAGGCGCACGCTCAGCTCCGCGGCGCGTCGGGCCCCCTCGCCGACGCCGGCTTCGAGCGCGCTGCGCTGCTCGGCTCC
>CAYHRR010000047.1:2293-13858 GCA_964358875.1 uncultured Planctomycetaceae bacterium
TCGAAGCCGGGCGTGTCGCGTTGCGGCGCGGCGTCGATCGCCGTCAATTTGGAATCCAAGGAGTCCGACAGAGCCTGCACGCGCCGCGCGATGTCGCTGTCGTCGGCCCGCGCGGTGCGCTCCGCACGCTCGAGGGTTTCGCTTTGTTGGACGGACGCGCGTTCGCTCGCGATGCGGAACTGATCCGTCGTCCAGTAGCCCAGCGCGACGGTGACGGCGAGTGCTGCAGCGGCCAGTGCCAACGTGAAGCCTCCGCCGGATGCGCGCGCTTCGGCCTGCGGCGCCGCAGCCGTCGTGGTCACGCTGGAATTCGGCGCTGTCCCGACCGCGGGCGGCGTGCCGAAAGGTGCGGAGGCGACGGCGGCACTCGCGTCCGCCGCGAGCGCGCTTTGCGCCGCAGCTCCGCGCATGGCGTGGTCGCAGGCGGTACAGACGACGCGCCCTTTGATGCGGAACGCGCGGCCTTGGAGCAAGTCGGACTCGGGCACCGACTCGTTGCACAGGTCACAAAACAGAATCTCGGTCATCGCTCGCGTCTCGGGTTCGCACGGTGCGGATGCACGCGCCGCGCACGACGCTGGGTTGAACTGAAGCGCGTTTATACTGCGCCGCGCCTCGACTGCGTAACTGCCTTCACAACGTCGCTCGAAATCCAGCGCGCCTCACCCGACCTGCGACCACCGTGACCCACGAGCCTGATCCTCTCGGACCCGAGTCGCCTGCCGGCCCCGACTCGAATGCGGCCTTCGAGTCCAACGCGTCGAGCACGACGTTCGACACGATCGGTCTCGGTTTCCTCGCGGAGTTCCTCGAAATCGCGTTGCGACGTCACCCGGGCAACGTCGAGGCCTTGGCGGAACTCGGGACGGTGTACACACGCCTCAAGCGCTTCCGTGACGGACTCGACATCGACCAGCTGCTCGTGCGGCTAGTACCTGCCAACCCGACGGCGCACTACAACCTCGCTTGTTCTTTGGCGCTGTGCGGCGACCCCGAGGCCGCCCTGGCGGCGCTCGCGGCGGCGGTGCGTTGCGGTTACGACGACGGAGCGCATCTCGCCGCCGACGAGGACCTGCGTTCGCTGCGCCAGGATCCGCGCTTCACCGAGCTCGTGACCAAGCTCTCCAGCCCGGACTAGTCGCGGCCTGCAGCGAGGATGCCCTCGCCCGCGCGTGAGCTGATCCAGTCACGCCAGCGCGCCACGCTCGTCGCGCGCACCTCGGGTGCCGCTGCGGCGTCGAAACCCAGGTCGGAGCCGGTCACCTCGCGCAACACTTGGGCGCACCAGGCGCGCGCCCACTGGGTCGGATCTTCGAGTCCGTCGACGAGCACGCCGAGCGCGGACCAATCGCCGAGGCGCACCAAGGCACGTGCGCGCTCGAACTTGAGCTCGGCGCTGGGCGTGTCGGCCCATTCGATCTCGTGCAAGGAGTCGACGAGGCGCGCATCACCGGTCGCGCCGAGCGCGGCGACGGCGCTCGAAGCGACGTCCGTGCGCGGATCGAGGCACAGCTCCAACAGGTCGTCGTAGGCCGGCTCACCGATCGTCGCGAACCAGCGGATCTGTTCGATGCGCTCGACGCCGTGAGTCCACGGCAAGCGCGAGATCTGATCGTCGAGTTGTTGACGCAACGCGGGCGAAGGCTGCAGCCAGCGACTGTCCGTGTGCTTCGTGCGAGCACCGCTCGAAGCGCCCGTCGACGCACACGCGAAGGAGAGCAAGCCCAGAGACATCGCGAGCCAGTGGTTCGTGCGCATGGTTTGGAATCGTCGAAGCGTCGACCACCCCTTTGCGGCGACGCGACGCACGCGCTATCGACCTTGTCCGGTACTTCCTTGACGAGCGCGCCGTTCAGCGGCGACGTGCGGCGCCCAGGGTCGTGCCGACAGCACAGGCCAGCACGCCTACGAGCAGCAACACCGCACCCACGCGGCCGGAGCGCGCCCGCGCCGCGCCACCGGGCACGTTTTCCCGGCTCTCGGAAATTCCTTCAACGGCCACGACGGCGCGCGCGGGCCAGCGGAATTCCTCGGCCAAGGGTAGGTCGAGCCCCAGGACTTCGAGCAGCGTTCCGGAGGCGTCGCTAACCGCGAGTTCCAATGCGCCACCGACCGACGGCGGCAAGGCGCCGCTGCGCACCGTGCGCGGGTCGAGCCCCGGCGCGATCACGGGCTGCGTGAGCAGCGTGTGCGCCAGCACCGAGCCGTGCGCGCGGATCTGCACGTGGATTTCGGGCGGCCAATCCGCCGGCGCGTCGTCGATCCGCAGGCGCTGGGCTTCGCACGACGCGCGCGGGCGCACGACGCTTGCGCGTTGGCGGCCCAAGGCGCGGAACAGCGCTGCGAGTCGACCGGCCTCCGAGCGCCAAAGCACTGCCCAGTTCTCTGTCGGAAGTGTGGCCCAAGTCGCGGTGACTCCCGCACCTGCGCGCCGCACGGCGAGCAAGGGCCGGCCTTCGTCGTCGGCGAGCAACACGCCGTCGCCGTCGCGCTCGCGCGTGCGCAAGCAGGCCGAGATGCTCGGAAGGACGGGCGTCGTCGCGTCCCCGCGCAAAGCAGCGACGACGTCCGCGCACCACTCCGGCGCAGCAGCGCTCGTCCGGCCGGGAACCACGCCGATGCTCGCCGCGCTGCGCACCCGTCCACGCGACACTTCGCTCTCGAGCGCGCGCGGCAATTGACCGGCGGCGGGACGCACGAGCTCGGCGTCGAGGCCGGCGGGTGCCAACTCGCGCAAGAATTCCATATCAGCCTGCTCACCCATCGCTGCGACCACGAGCCGCGCGCGAGTCGCGACGAGTCGCTCGACAGCGACGCGCGCGCGAGCGGCGCTCGCTCCGCGTTGACGTTGATCGCGCCCATCGGTCAACAGCAGCACGAGTGCGCGCCGATCGAGCCCGCTGCGTTGGTCGACGAGCGCTTCGAGCACGCCGAGGACATCCGTCGGTCCGCTCGGCGCGCGCGCTTCGACCAGTGCTCGCACAGCCTTGTCGCGCGATGCAGCGCCGCCGCTGCCGAGTTGAAGCGCGCTTTCGGCATGGTCCGTGAAGAAACGCAGCGCGACCTCGTCCTTGGCGCGCGCGGAAAGCACCAACTCGACCGCCGCGTTGCGGATCTCGTCGTAGGTCGCGCCCGAAACGCTGCCCGACGCGTCGACGAGCAGCAGCACGTCGCGCTCGTCGTCGTCCGCGTCGTCGATCTCCAACGGCAAGCGCGCGCTCAGCTCGTCGCGCGGCAGCGCCGACAACGCGTCGAGCAACGTGCTGCCGCCGGCCGCCAGCCACCCGCCGCCGTGCGTGAGGAACGCATCGATGGCGCTCGTCGGAAGTCGGCGCGGATCGCTGTCGAACGTCGCGACGACGGCGCATTCTCCGAGCGCCAGCGCGAGGTTTTCCCCGGCAATTTCGAGCGTTGCGATGCCCGCTTGACCATGGAGCGCGTCCATGAAGCGGGCGACGTCGTCGCGTGCGGTGGGCTCCGCGAGCCATCCGACGACGAACGCGCCGCGACTCGTCGTCGAGCTGCTCGCGCTGTCGTTCTTCACGCAAGGATCGGTCACACCGTCCGCGCGCCGCAGCGTCGCCGTGACGCGCGTGCGTCCTTCGAGCGCGGCGCCGAGCGCGACGTGCGCTTGCCATGGTGCCTGCGCGGCGAGCGACGGAATGACGACGCGTTGGAGCACGTCGCGCCGACCTCGCGCGTCCTCGACCACCAGGGAGAGCTCGACCTCGACCGGTTCGAGCAGCGCACCGGCCGCGACGACCACACCGACGCGCGCCGCGAGCGGCGCGCCCACTTCGATTTCGTTCGGCAGACGCAACTCGACGAGTGCCAAGTCGATCTGCTCCGCTGCGGGGCACGCGATCCACTCGAGCTGCGCGCCCGCTGCCGTCAGCTCCGCCAAGGCGCTGCTCGGATCCGGACCTGTGTAGGTGCGATCGCCGATGACGCACACACGCAGCGCTGCGACGTCGTGCGCGCTCGTCATGGCGCGCAAGCCCGCGAGCGCGGCGCCGAGTTCGCTGCCCGCGCGGCGTTCGAACACTCCGACCTGTCCGAGGTCGAAGGCGTAGTCGGCGGCAGGCCCTGGCCCGAACCAACGCGCGACGTCTTGTGCGTAAGCGACGACGAGCAGTTCCTCTCCTGCGCGCGCCGCGGCCTGCGCCTGTCGCACGAGCTCACCGGCGATCCACGCCGACCAATTCGGTCGCGCCGCAGTCACGCTCGACGACGCGTCCACCAAACACACGCGCAGGCCTCCTTCACGTTGCGCGCCTGCGCCGACGACGGGCCACATGCACCACGCGGCCGCCGCGCACATCGCGGCGCCCGAAACCACGAGCACGCGCGCGCCCGAGCGTGCGCGAGCGAGCAACGACGACGCACTAGGCGTGGCGCACTCCCTGCGGCGGCGCCGACGTCGACAAGTCCGTGGAGTGGATCCAACCGCCGCCGATCAAACGCTCGCCGAGGTAGAAGGCGGCGCCTTGGCCGGGAGTCACGGCGAGCTCAGGCCTGTCGAACACGACCTCGGCCTCGGTGCCGCGCGCCGCGATCGTCACCGGCACGGGCTCGTGGCGATAGCGCACCTGAACGTGCGCACGAAGCTCGCCCGACGCGGGTGCGTCGATGCCGATCCAATTGAGTTCCGCCAAACGCATCGAGCGCGCCGTGCACTCTTCGCGCGAACCGAGCACAACCGTTCCGCTCTCGGGCAAGAGCGCGACGACGTACAACGGAATCACGCCCGCGACGCCATGGCCGCGGCGCTGACCGATCGTGAAGTGCTCGGTGCCCGCGTGTTCGCCGAGGACGTGGCCGCTGGTGTCGACGAGCTGCCCGGGATGCAACGCGACTCCGCGCTCTTCGAGCAACTTGCGGTAGTCGTTCGACGGCACGAAGCAGATCTCCTGGCTGTCGGCCTTCGCCGCGGTCTTGAGCCCGACGTGCGCCGCCAACTCGCGCACCTTCGACTTCTGCAACGCGCCGAGCGGAAGCCGCGCGCGCGCGAGCTGCGCTTCGGGCACCGAGAACATCTGGTACGACTGATCCTTGCTGCGATCGACGCCGCGCCGCAACGCGACACGCCCGGCTTCGATGTCGATGCGCGCATAGTGACCCGTGGCGACACCGGCGCAGCCGAGCTCGTCCGCGAATTGCAGGAGGCGCCCGAACTTCAGATCGCGGTTGCACAGCGCGCACGGGTTGGGCGTGCGACCCGCCGCGTAGTCGGCGATGAAGTAGCGGATGATGTCGCGAAACTCGTCGGCGAGGTCGACGGCCTGAAAGGGAATCCCCAGCGCACCTGCAACCATGCGCGCATCGCGCGCGTCGCTGACCGAGCAGCACGACTTCTTGTGCGACTGCGAAGCCTCGACGTGAACCCCGTTGCGCATGAACAACCCGACCAGCGGATGCCCGGCCTGGGCGAGCATCCAGGCGGCGACGGAGCTGTCGACGCCGCCGCTCATCGCGACGAGCACGCGCTCACCCGGCGCGAATCCGCTGGCGAAGTCGAGGGGCAGGTCGGTGGTCAAGCGGGTCCTTCGGGCGCAGCACCGAGCGTGGTCCTCGATGCTTCAACCGCGGCGCGGATTCTAGTAGCCTCTTCGCCCCAATTGTCCGGCGAGTTGCCGCGCGCAACTCGTTCCGCCGTCTCCGAGCCACCTTTTCGCGAGCCCGTTCATGACGCCTTCGGCCCTCATCGCCCTGATTCAGGACGCAGCGAACTCCGCAGCACAGACCCCGGCCGCAGGAGCTGCACCGAGCACCGGCACGGCACCGATCACGGATCCGCCGGCGGCGGGCGGCGGTTGGACGCAGTCGCTGATGAGCTTCCTGCCGATGATCGCGATCTTCGCGATCTTCTACTTCGTGTTGATCGGACCCGAGCGCAAGAACCGCAAGCGCCGCGAGGAGATGCTCAAGAAGCTCGAGAAGGGCGACAAGGTGCTGACCACGGGCGGCATGTTCGCGACGGTCGCCGCCATTCAGGAAGACAACAGCGTGACCTTGCTGCTCGACGAGGGCGTGCGCGTGCGCTTCTCACGTGCCTCGATCCAAGAAGTGCTCTCCGATACGCCCGCAGTTTCTTCGAAGAAGTAGCGCGCGCTTGGCGAGGTCCGCGCGTCGCCTCGCGCGGTGCGGACGACGAATTCGGGCGCGAAGGTGAGCGCGTGGCGCGACGGCGACTCGAGCGCGAGGGCTGGCGCGTGCTCGGCGAACGCGTGCTCACGCCACATGGCGAACTCGATCTCGTCGCGCGTCGCGGCCGCGTGCTGGCGAGTGTCGAGGTGAAGAGCGCGCTCGTCGTCGCGCTCGACTTTCCGATCGACGCGTACTTTCGACCTGGAAAACGTTTCGCTCGCGAGCACCGCCGACGTCAACGCCTCGCACTGCGCGACGCAGCGCGCGCGCTCGCGCACCGCGGACCCGTGGAGTGCGTTTTGTGCGAAGTGTGGATCGAGAAGGGCTCGCGGCGCGCGCGTGTGCGCGTGCATCGCGACGTCGACGAGGGCTTCGAGCTGTAAGCCGTGCGGTGCGAGTTCGTGCCGGTACTGCGCGCGCCATCAACTGCCGGGCGCTGCGCGGTCGATGCTTCCCCCACTCCGACTGCGTACACTCCGCGCCGAGCGGTGCGAGGGGCCCCGAGTCCTCGTGACCGCGCGGCTTCCACACCCTGTTTCGCTCCCCACGACCACGCCGAACCCGCCCTTGCGCCGTCCCGCGCGCCCCTAGCGCGCCGGCGGCCGTGCCATGCTCCGCGTCCTCCGCCATTACCTGCCGTTGCGCCGCGCGCTCCTCGTGTTCAGCGAGACCGTGCTGCTGTTCAGCGTCATAGCCGCCGGCATGACCGCGCACCTGTGGCGACCGAATGCGCAGGTCATCAATCTGATCACGAAGGAGGGCTTGGGTCCGGAGCAGGCGCAACTGCGCTGCGCACTGTCGGCCTTCCTTCTCGCCGTGTTCGCGCAGCTCGCGATCGCGTTCAACGAGCTCTATGACTTCCGCGTTTCGAGCTCGCGCTACGACCGCGCCTCGCGCTTCGTCGGTTCGACGGGCAGTGCCGTCGCGTTGGCGCTCGTCTCCGTGCTGCTCGCGCGCGTTTGGGATTTGGCGCGCGTGCTCGACTTCCCCGGCCTGACCACCTCGCAACTCGTGCAGACGCTCGTCTTCACGATGCTGTTCGGCTTCTCGCTCTTGTACGTGTGGCGGCACGTCTTCCACGTCGCTCTGCGCAGCTACAACTTCAACGAGCGCGTGCTGATCCTCGGCTCGGGCCCCGCCGCGCGCTCGCTCGCGCGCGAAGTGCTCGAGCGCGCCGACTCGGGCTTCGAAGTGATCGGCATCGTGCCCGAAGCGTCGGACAAGTCGGGCGAGCGCGGCACTCCGCGGCTGGTGCCGGAGATCCCGCGCTTCCAACGCACCAAGCCCGCGCCTTTGCACGCGCAGTCGGAATCATCGGTGCTCGCCGAAGGCGCGATTGCAACGCTGCTGCTCGAACCACTGCCCGCGAGCGCGCCCGCCGCCAAGTCGAACGGCAACGGGAACGGCGCGCACGCGCTCGAACCGCTGTTCGCGCTCGTCGAACGCCTGCACATCGATTTGGTCGTCGTCGCGCTCGAAGATCGGCGCGGGCACTTGCCGACCAACGACTTGTTGAGCTGTCGCCTCGCCGGGATCGCCGTCAAAGAGCGCGAGGCGCTGTACGAGCAGATCACCGGCAAGATCGCGGTCGAGGCGATGCGGCCGTCGTACCTGATCTTCAACGACGGCTTCGGGCGCTCGGAACGCGGCGACTTCGCCAAGCGCGCCTGCGACCTCGCGTTGTCTGCGATCGGCATCGCACTCGCGTGGCCGCTGATGGTCGCTGCGGCCATCGCCGTGCGTCTCGATTCCGCAGGCCCGATTCTGTTCTCGCAAGAGCGCGTCGGCCTCAACGGCAAGCCCTTCACGCTCTACAAATTCCGCAGCATGCGCAGCGACGCCGAGAAAGCCACGGGACCGGTGTGGGCGACGACCGACGATCCGCGCATCACGCGCGCCGGTCGCTTCATGCGCAAGTCGCGCCTCGACGAGCTGCCGCAGCTGTTCAACGTGTTGACCGGCGACATGTCCCTCGTCGGGCCGCGTCCCGAGCGCCAAGTCTTCGTCGAGGAACTCGCCGCGCAGATTCCGTACTTCCGTCAGCGCCACATCGTGAAGCCGGGGCTGACCGGTTGGGCGCAGATCAACTACCCCTACGGCAACACGGTCGAGGACGCGCTGCAGAAGCTCCAGTACGACCTCTTCTACATCAAGAACCAGTCGCTGCCCTTCGACCTGTCGATCCTGTTCCAGACGGTGAAGACGGTCATTCTGCGCAAGGGCACCTAACCGGCCGAGCTGCGCTCGCGGCGCCAGCGCTCGACGTGTACGGCGAGCAGAGCGACATCGGGCGGACGCACGCCGGCGATGCGCGCCGCCTGACCGAGCGTCAACGGCCGCAGCTCGGTCAGCTTGGCCTTGGCTTCGTTCGCCAGTCCGCGCAGCGGCCCGTAGTCGAAATCACGCGGGATCTCGACGTGCTCATGGCGGCGCATGCGCTCGACCTGTTCGCGTTCGCGCACGACGTAGCCGGCGTACTTCACCTCACCCTCGAGCGCCGCGCGTTCGTCGTCCGTCAACGCGAGCGCCGTCAGTTCCGGTGCGAGCACTTCGAGCTGCGCGACGTCCATCTCGGGCCGGCGCAACACTTCGAGCAGCGTCTTGTTGTCGTGCGCGCGCGAACGCAGCGTGCCGAACAGCGCGAGTGCATCGCGCACGCGTTGCGCGCGACGCTCCATGCGCTCCAAGGCCGCCGTTCCGACGAGTCCAAGCTGTGCCGCGCGCGGCACGAGCCGCGTGTCGGCGTTGTCCGAGCGCATCGACAAGCGGTACTCGGCGCGGCTGGTGAACATGCGGTAGGGCTCGGTCGGCTGCGAGACGACGAGGTCGTCGACGAGCACGCCGATGTAAGCCTCGTCGCGCGCGAGCACGAAGGGCGCGCGAGCTTGCAGCCACAGCGCAGCGTTGACGCCGGCGATCAGTCCTTGCGCGGCCGCTTCCTCGTATCCGGACGTGCCGTTGATCTGCCCGGCGAGGTACAGCCCCGCGACGGCGCGCGCGGCAAGCGTGCGGTCGAGCTGCGCGGGCTTCACGAAGTCGTACTCGACCGCGTAACCGGCGCGCAGGAAACGCGCGTGCTCGAGTCCCTCGATCGTGTGGAGGAACTCCTCCTGCACTTCCGCCGGCAACGAAGTCGACACGCCGTTCACGTACACGACGTCGGTCGACAGACTTTCGGGCTCGAGGAAGATCGGGTGGCGCGCCTTGTCGGCGAAGCGCATGACCTTGTCCTCCACCGACGGGCAGTAGCGCGGGCCGACGCCGTGAATGCGTCCTGCGTACATCGGCGCGCGGTGGATGTTGGCGCGAATGACGTCGTGGGTGCGTGCGTTGGTGTGCGTGAGGTGACAAGCGATCTGCGCAAGTACGGGGAACCCCGCGCGCTCTGTGGCGAACGAGAACGGTTGCGGCAGCGCGTCGCCGCGATGCGGAGCGAGCTGCGCCCAGTCGATCGAGTCGTGGGCGAGCCGCGGCGGCGTGCCGGTCTTCAACCGCCCGAGCTGCAAGCCGAGCGCGGCGATGTCGCCGGACAGGCCCAGCGCCGCGTCCTCGCCTACGCGCCCGCCGCTCGCCTGCGCCTCGCCTGTGTGCATGACGGCGCGCAGGAACGTGCCGGTCGTGATCACGACGGCGTGAGCGCGCAACAGCGTCCCGTCGCCGAGTCGAATACCCGTGACGCGTTTGCCGGAAGCGTGCGTGTCCGCGCACAAGCCTTCGACCGTGCTCTCGATCACGCGCAGCCCCTCGGTCGCGAGCACGACGCGCGTCACTTCCTCGCGGTAGAGATGTCGATCGGACTGACAACGAGGTCCGCGCGCCGCGACGCCCTTCGCCGTGCCGAGCACTTTGAATTGGATGCCGGTCGCATCGGCGACGCGCCACATTGCGCCGCCGAGCGCGTCGATCTCGCGCACGAGCTGTCCCTTGCCGAGCCCGCCGACGGCCGGGTTGCAGCTCATTTCGCCCAGCCGGTCGGCGCGCATGGTCACCAGCGCGACGCTCGCGCCGAGGCGTGCGGCGGCGAGCGCGGCCTCGACGCCGGCGTGTCCACCACCGACGACGACGACGTCGACGTCGACCTCGCGCGCGCTCGCCGGCGCGGCGTGGGGATGGGTTGTCGTCGGTATTTCCTGCATGTCGAGGCCGGCGCGAGCAACGCGCGGCCGCGCATTCAACCCGACGCGGGACGCGCCGTCAGCGACGCCGACGGAAAGGCCTTCCCCAGCGGCGCCGCGAGCTCGGCGAGAATCGTTGCGGACTCCATCGGCGACTCGGCGCTTTCCGAAAGGCCTCGGACTCGATGTTGGATCTCATCTTTCGCTGCCGCGCGCGCATGGCCGTGGTGTACGGGCGCGTCGCCCCGTCGCCGCTCGCGGGCGCTCGTTTCCAGACCGCAGCCGTCGCCCGCCACGCCCTCGACCAAGTCCCGCAACGTCCGGGCGAGGTCGGCTTCAAGGGCAAGCTGCTGGTGATGCGCCCGTTGCCGTCGCGCGTCGAGCGGCGCCGCGGAGCGTGAGGCGCCTCAGCGGAGCGTGACATGCCTCTGCGGAGCGCCATGCGCCTCAGCGGAGCGTGACATGGCGGTAGGCCCGTCGGCCGGGCGAGCTATAGGATGCTCGCCATGCGCTCCGCCCTGACGCTGTTCACCGTGCTCGCCGTGGTCGCGCCGCAAACGCGCGCCGCCTCGGAAACCAAGGATCCCGCGCAGCGCGAATCGCTCGAGCAATTCCTCGAACGCGCGCGCGTCAAGCGCCAGGAAGTGCAGCAGAAGTTGAGCGGTGCCGTCGGCGTGCTCGTCAAGGATCTCGAGCTCGACAAGCCGCAGGCCGCGGCACTCGCCGCCACCGTCGAGAAGTTGATCGCGCTCGGCGCGGAGGCGACGCCGCTGCTCGTGCCCTTGATCGATCCCGGTGACGCCGCGGTCGAGAAGGAACGTGTTCGCGCGCAGCAAGTCGCAGCGGCGTTGATGCGCATGGACACGAGTCCGATCACCGACCTGTTGCTCGAGCTGCTCAAGCGCGCCTCGAACGAGGGCAAGCGCAACGCGCTTCGTGTGTTGGCGACGAGCGCCGACCGCGTGCGCGTGCGCGCGCCGATCGAGGCCTTGTTCCGCAGCGCGGAAGGCGGCTTGAAGCAGTCCGCGCTGAAGGCGCTGATCGCCATGGCCGGCCCCGAGAACGATGCGCTGCTCGCCGAAGTGCTCGGCAGCCCCGACGAGAACCTCGTCGCCATCGCGATCTCGGGCTTGGCCGAATCCAAGAACGCCGGCGCCGTCGATCAGATCCGCAAGATCCTCGCGCATCCGACGGCCGGCGCGCGCCACGTGCTCGCGCTGCTCGGCTACTTCCACGCCAATCCCGGTGTGTTGAAGGATCAGGACGTGCTCGCCTTCGTGCGCATCGCGCAGTCGGCGACGCT
>CAYHRR010000048.1:0-13851 GCA_964358875.1 uncultured Planctomycetaceae bacterium
GAAAGACCTATGGCAAAGGCCTATTCGGCGCCAAAGGCCACCGCGCTCTCGACGGCGTCACGCTGTCGGTCGAGCGCGGCCAAGTGTTCGGATTGCTCGGCCCCAACGGCGCGGGCAAGACGACCTTGATCAAGATCCTGCTCGGGCTCGCGCACACAACCGAAGGCGAAGCGTTCCTGTTCGGCGAACCGGTCGGCAACGCGCATTCGCGCAAACGCGTCGGCTATCTGCCGGAGTCCCATCGACTGCCGCATTACTTGACCGGCCGGCAGATGCTCGAGCTGTTCGGAATGATGTGCGGCAAAGATCGCGCTTGGCTGCGCGAGCGCATTCCCGCAGCGCTCGAAATGGTCGGCATGCGCGACGCCGCCGATCGCAAGATCCGCGAGTACTCCAAGGGCATGACGCAGCGCGTCGGACTGGCGCAGGCGTTGATCCACGAGCCGGAAATCGTGTTCCTCGACGAACCCACCGACGGCGTCGATCCCGTCGGTCGCGCAGCGGTGCGCGTGATCGTGCAGAACTTGAAGGACCGCGGCGTGACCGTGTTCATCAACTCGCACTTGTTGCAGGAGGTCGAACTCGTCTGCGACCGCGTCGTGATCATGACGCGCGGCAAGATCTTGCGCGAAGGCTCGATCGCCGAGCTGACGCCGCGCACCGGCCGTTATCGCTTCGAATTGGCCGTGATGCCGCCGAACCTCGAACAGGTGCTCGCCGGACTCGGCGCCAATCTGGAAAAGGCCGTCGACGGCTTCGACCTGCAACTCTCCGAGGCCGAGCTCGACCAGTGCGTCGATCGCCTGCGCGCCGCCGGTCTTTCGATCCGCGCGATCCTCGCGCGTCGACTCAACCTCGAGCAGGCCTTCATCCGCATGGTGAAGGAGGACGCGCGATGAACACCGCCACACTGCGCGCACTGTTCCGCGACGCGCTGTACCAAGTGCTCGACAACCTGGGCTTCCGCATTCTCGGTTGCCTGTTCCTGTTGCCGGTCGCACTGACCTTCATGGTCGGCATCCGCGACGACGGCATTTGGCTGCTGCACACTTGGAACTGGACGTGGGCTGATTTCGCGTCCGGCTTCAACATGCCCGTGCCCACCGATGCCGACCTGAACGGCCTCAGCGAGCAAGTCCTCTCGGGCGTCGTGACCGTGATGCTCGACTACGTCGCCGACAAGTTCGGCTTCGTCTTCGGCGTCGCTGCGATTTCGTTCTTCGTTCCGCAGATGCTCGAAAAGGGCGCGGCGGACGTGGTCTTCAGCAAGCCGGTTTCGCGCACGGCGCTGTTTCTCTCGCGCTACTTCGGCGGACTGCTGTTCGTCGGGTTCCTTTCGACACTGCTTGTCGGCGGGATGTTCCTCGGCTTCTGGGTCACCTCCGGTTACCGCGATACGGGCCTCGTGTGGAGCGTCGCGACCTTGGTCTACGGTTTCGCGATCTTCCACGCGATCTCGTGCACGCTCGGCGTGTTCACACGCAGCGCGATCGGCGCGTTGCTGCTGACCGTCGTGTTCATGCCGATCAACTGCGGCGTTCACAAGGTCTGGGAGAAGGTCGCGGTGTCGCAGCAACTGCGCCACGCCGCGCAAGCGAACGCTGAACCGAGCAAGGACGAGGACTGGTCGTGGATGCACGCTGCCAGCGCCGGCCTCGACCTCTACCACGTCACGATGCCGAAGAGCCGCGACGCCACCCGCGTCGCCGGCAGCCTGCGCGAGCACTTCGACGCCACCACGCCCGAGTTCGCCGATACGGACTTGGGTTTGACCGTCAGCGCGATTCCGCAGGGTTTCACGCGCGAACCGCGCAGTGCCTTCGGCGGCGAGGGCGTGCTCTGGATCGCGCCGCATCCGACGAACGGCGCCGAAGCGTCGTGGCGCTTCAAGAAGGAAGCAACGGCCGGCGTCAGTCCTTCGGCGGCCGTCAAGAACTTCAAGAAGGAGCGCGAGGCGGACAGCAACGCCTCCGAGCTGGTCCAGTCGCGCACCGAACTCGCCGGTCGGACCGCGGATCGTTTCGAATGGAACGAGAAACGCGGCGCGGAAACGCGTAGCCGCCGTCGCTGGATGATGTCGACGGGCTCGTCGATGCTGGTGCTCGAGTACGACGCGGAGCTCGAATGGGCGCGCGCTGAACAACAACTGAAGAACGCGGACGCCTTCTTGGCGGCGATCCACATGCGCGATCCGATGGAAATGCAAATGGAGCGCGAGGACTACGACCACTACTTCACTTGGGGTGGACCGTGGCGCTTCAACGCCTGGTTCTCGATCCTCACCACGCTTGCGTTCGTTGTCGTCACGCTCGGCGTCGGCATCTGGCGTTTGAAGCGGATCGACTTCTAGCGATGCGCGATGCGCTGCACGCGGAGCTGCACGCGATCGTCGGCGCTGCGGGATTGATCACCGAGCCGGCGCGTTGCATGGCCTACGAATGCGACGGGCTCGCGCTGCTGCGTCAACGGCCCGCGTTCGTGTTGTTGCCGCGCACTACCGACGAATGCTCGCGCGCGATGCGCGTGTTGGCGCGCGAGAAAATCGCCGTCGTCGGGCGCGGCGCGGGCACGGGCTTGTCGGGCGGAGCGACGCCGGTCGAAGGCGGAGCGCTGGTCGGAACGGCGCGTATGCGCGATGTGCTCGAGCTCGACGCCGTCAATCGCACGGCGCGCGTGCAGGCGGGGCTCGTCAACGTCGACTTGTCGCTCGCTACGGAGCCGCTCGGCCTTTTCTACGCGCCCGATCCGTCGAGCCAGCACGCGTGCACGCTCGGCGGCAACGTCGGCGAGAACTCGGGCGGGCCGCACTGCTTCAAGTACGGCGCGACGACGCGCCACGTCCAAGGGCTCGTCATCGTTCGTCACGACGGCAGCGTGCTCGACCTGTCGCGAGCGGTCGTCGATCCGCTCGGTTACGACCTCGTCGGTCTGTTCGTCGGCAGCGAGGGCCTGTTCGGCATCGCCACCGAGATCACCTTCACGCTGACGCCGCTGCCGCCGGTCACCGAGACCTTGCTCGCGATCTTCACCGACCTCGACGCGTCGTGCGACAGCGTGTCGGACGTGATCGCGGCGCGGCTCGAGCCCTCGGCGCTCGAAATCCTCGACAAGCTGACGATTCAAGCCGTCGAAGCGAGCGTCTTCGCGGCGGGCTATCCGCGCGAGGCCGAGGCGGTGCTGTTGATCGAGATCGACGGCTCGGAGAGTGAGGTCGCGACGATGACCAGCGCGATCCGTGCGATCGTCGAGCGCCGCGGCGCCATCGAAGTTCGCACCGCGCGCTCGGCGCACGAGCGCAAGAAGCTGTGGGCCGGCCGCAAGGGCGCTTTCGGCGCGATGGGCCGCATCGCGCCCGATTTGTACGTCGCCGACGTCGTCGTGCCGCGCACCAAGCTGCGTGAACTCGTCGCCGCGACGACGCGCATTGCGCGCGAGAAGCGCCTGAAGCTCGCCAACGTCTTCCACGCCGGCGACGGCAATTTGCATCCGAACATCAGCTACGACCGCCGCGACGCGGACGAAGTCGCACGCGTGCTCGCAGCGGGCGACGAGATCATGGACCTCGTCGTCAAGGCCGGCGGATCGCTGACGGGCGAGCACGGCGTCGGGCTCGAGAAACAAAAGGCGATGAGCCTGGTGTTCACCGACGACGACTTGCGCGCGATGTGCAACGTGCGCGACGCCTGGGATCCCGAGCGACGCATGAATCCCGGCAAGCTGATTCCTGTGCACGCCTGCCGCGAGATGCGCCGAGCGGAGCGGCCGCAATGATCTCGCTCGACCTGCTCGTGCAGCGACTCGAGCGCCTGAGCGGTGCCGTCGTCGACGCGCGCCCGCGCTTTGACGTCGAGCCCGTGCCGATGGTCGCGCCGACAAGTGTCGAGCAGGTCGTCGCGCTGCTGCGTTTCGCGCACACCGAGAAACTGCGCGTGATTCCCTGCGGGCTCGGCTCGAAGCTCGGTTGGTGCGGAACGCCGGGCCACGTCGACTTCATGCTGTCGACGCGCAATTTGACGCGCGTCGTCAGCCACGTGCCCGACGACGGCACGATCACGATCGAAGCTGGCATGACCATGGCGGAGCTCGCGCGTCGCTGTCGCGCCGGCGGACACTTCCTCACGCCCGATGTCGCCGCGCCCGCGACGAAGACGATCGGCGGAGTCGTCGCCGCCGGTGAATCGGGCTTTGATCGCCTGCGCTTCGGGCCCCTGCGCCATCACGTGCTCGGCACGAAGGTCGTGCTCGCCGACGGCACGCTCGCGAAGTCAGGTGGCCAGCTCGTCAAGAACGTCACCGGCTTCGACCTGCACCGCCTCTACTGCGGCTCGCACGGAACGCTGTGCGTGATCGTTGAAGTCTCGCTGCGCCTGTTCCCCGAACCCGAACACGAAGTGTGGGTCACGACAAGCACGCGCGTCGCGGAGGAAGCGTTCGAACTCGCACGCCGCGCGCTCGCCTTGCCGATTCGTTTCGTGTCACTGTCGATCGCGCAGCCTGCTGCGTCGCAGTCCGACGCTCGTTTCGTGTTGAGTGCGCGCATGTTCGGCAGGCGCGCTCCCGTCGAAGTCGAACGCCGCCTTCTCGCCGATGCGTGGCCGGCGTTCGTCGCTGTTGCGGATCATGAAGCGCGCGCCGCCGCCGAAGCGGTGCGTGACTCGTCGGCCTTCGCGTCGAGCGCGCGCATGCTGCTCCACGCCAGCTGCTCGCCGGCCGATGTCGCCGCCGTTCACGAAGCGCTCGCGCGGGCGCTCGATGCGCGCGGCATCTCACGCCGCGTGTCGATCCAACCGGGACAGGCCGAGCTCGACGTCGAATTGCACGAGCATGGCGACGCCGGAACGACTGCGGAGCTCGTCGCCGCGGTGCGTTCCGAGTTGCGCGCGCTCGGCGCGACGCTCGCCGTACGCAACGCGCCACGCAACGCGCTCGTCGCGCTCGATCCCTTCGGTGATGCATCGCCCGGCCTCGACTTGATGCGCGCCGTGCAGCGCAAGCTCGATCCCGACGGCGTGTTCGCGACCGGCCGCTTTCACGGAGGGCTGTGATGCAACCGAAGGAACTCGTCGACTACGCCGCGAGCCTCGACTGCATCCACTGCGGCCTGTGCTTGCGCACTTGCCCGACCTATCGCATCACCGGCGCCGAGCCGTCGAGTCCGCGCGGCCGCATCTACATGATGCGCGCGGTCGCCGAGGGCGCGCTGTCGGCCGAAGACGGCGCTTTTCGCGAGGAAATGGAGTTTTGCCTCGCCTGCCGTCACTGCGAGAGCGTGTGCCCGGCGGGCGTGCGCTTCGGCGAGATGATCGAGACCGCGCGCGCGGGCATCGAACGCACGACGAAGCGGCCGCTGTTGCAACGCATCGCGCGGCGCATCGGCTTCGGCGTCGTGTTGCCGAGTCGCGCTTGGCTGCGCGCGAGCGTGACACTGCTCGGCGTCGCGCAATGGACGCGCGTCACGAAGCTCATCGCGCCGCTGCGCTTCCTGCCGAAAGTGCCGCGCGGCTCCGAGCGACTTCCGTTGCCCGACTCGACGCCCGCGCGCGCGCCGAAACGCGGCGACGTCGCCGTGCTCGCCGGTTGCGTGATGCCGGAGCTTTACGGACGCGTGAATCACGCGACGGTCGAAGTGCTCGGCGCCATCGGCTTCGAAGTGCACGTGCCGCGCGAGCATGTGTGTTGCGGCGCGCTGCACGCGCACAACGGTGAGCTCGACGGCGCGCTCGAACTCGCGCGCACGACCATCGCGAGCTTCGAGCGCTACGGCGACGCGCCCGTCGTCGTCAACAGCGCGGGCTGCGGCGCGCACATGAAGGGCTACGGGCACCTGTTGCGCGACGACGCGCAGTGGAAGGAACGTGCACAGCGTTTTGCGCGACGCGTCGTCGACTTCAGCGAGTTCGTCGCGGCGCGCGCTCCCGTCGATTGGCAACCGAAACTCGACGCGGCCTTCGGCACGCTCACCTACGACGATCCGTGCCACCTCTGCCACGGCCAGCAGGTGCGCGCCGAGCCGCGCGCGCTGCTCGACCTCGTCGCGAAGGCGCAACGCGTCGACATGCACGAGCCCGAAGCGTGTTGCGGTTCTGCGGGCCTCTACTCGCTGCTGCGCCCGGCCGACAGTCAGGCTGTTTTCGCCGCGAAATTGAGCGCTTTCGACGCGAGCGGCGCCGACGTGCTCGTCACCGCCAACCCCGGTTGTCACCTGCAGTGGCAGACGGGTTTCGCGCGCGCCGGCCGCGACGCGCGCGTCGTGCACATCGCCGAAGTGCTCGCGGAAGCGTCGCGCGCGAGGCCGTAACTCGAGGTCAACGCGCGCGCAGAACGGCGAGCAACTCGCCGATGCGCGCTTTCGACGCCGGGAAGCCGCGGTTCCACACCGCCAGCAACACGCACGGCGTCTGCTCGCGGCTCAGGTTGACGCGCAGGAAATCGCGGAACGTCCCGCCGGCTTCGAACTCGCGTTCGATCACGTAGGCGGCGTCGAAGGTGCCCCACGGCAAGTGACCGCGATCGATCGTGCGCTTGCCGCCTTCCGCGCCGAGCTTCGAGTAATCGCCGGCGAGTTCCATGCCGCCTTTGAACAGCGCGTCGAGTTCCTTCGCCGCGAGTGCAAGCGGCAGTCGCGCGATCAGCACATCGCGCGGCGGCGTGTTCGCTGCTCCGATCGCGAGCTTGGCCCACTCGGGCGCAGGCGCGGGCTTGGTCGCATCGAGCGACTTGGCGGGCTCGATGCGCGGCGCCTCGTCGACGCGCGGCACGGTCTCGAAACGAAGCGTCACGTCGCCGCGCGGCAACACCGCACCCTCGGCCGCGACGAGTCCATAGGGCAACTCGTGCGGCTCGAACCACTGCGCGTACAGCTCGGCTGCGTTCACGCTGCGCGTCGACTGCGTCGCGATGACGTAGACGAACACGAGCAGCGCGATGAGCGCCGCCGCCGCTCCGAGGATGCGGCCCACGCCGCCGGACGGCGCGCTTTCGGCTGCGACGCTCAACGCATCACCGCTGCGGTCCGATGTGGAACGGCGCGAGATACTCCGTCAACTCCTCGTCGGTGACCGGTGCATTCGTGCCGACTTTGATGTAGGCGAGCACGAGCGTGTGCCCGTTCGGAGCCGGCGACAGATCGATCGCGACCATCGACTTCGTGAACGCCGACTTGAGCACGGCGCCGATCGAGTCCGGCTTTTCGTCCGACTCCGCCGTGGGCTCGGACTCATCGGCACCCGACTTCGTCGCAGCGCGCAGGAAACTGAGTTCGCGACCCTGGATCGTGACCTTCCCGCGCGTCGTCTCGCCGACGCTGAAGCCCACGAAGTTGTTGAGCATCTTCGGCGAATCCTCGCCCTCGAAGTCGGCGACCATCTGCTCGGCCACGTCGCCGTCGAGTTCGAGGATCATCACTTGGAGCTTCTCACCGCGGTGAATCTGCCAACCGTTCTTGAAGCCCGGCACCCAGTTCATGCCGACGATCACGCTGTTGCCGCGTGACACCTGGACCTTCAGCTTCACGTTGTCCAGGCTCGCTTCGTAGGCGCTTCCGAGCTGCGCTTCGATCGCGGCCGGCGTCTTGCCCGCCACGTGCTGCGATCCGATGTCGAGCGCTTCGACGTTGCCTTCGGCGTCGATGTGCAGTTCCTGGTTGAGCTTCGCCGGCGTCGCTTCGCTGATCGTCAGCGTGTCTCCGGGGGCTGCGTCGTAAGGCAGCACCGTGGCCAGCGACGCCCATTGACCGTCCTGGTCCGCCGCCTTGCGCACGACGGTGTAGCCGATGACTGCGAAGACGATGCCCGCGATGATCGCGAGCAAACACCCTCCGCCGCAGAACCACGCCCACGTCGGGATGCGCTTCTTCGCCTTCGGTTGTTCCTTCGCTTCGTTGCCCCAGTCCAATTGGTCCGCCATCGCAGCTCTCCTTGTTTCAAGCGTTCCAGATGTAGAAACCACGACCTGATTTTTTGCCGAGCTCGCCGCGCGCAACCTTGTCGCGCAGGATTTGCGGCGGCGTGAAATTCGCGCCGACTTCTTTGCTCAAGTACTCCGCGATCGACAAGCGCACATCGAGACCGACGAGATCGGTCAGCTTCAGCGGCCCCATCGGGAAGCCGTAGCCCAGCACCATCGCCTTGTCGATGTCCTCGGCGCTCGCGACGCCCGCCTCGAGCATGCGCATCGCTTCGAGGCCGATCACGAGACCCAAGCGACTCGACGCGAAGCCCGGCGAATCGACGACGTCGATCGGATCCTTGCCCATGCGGCGCGAGAGATCGAGCGCGAGCTGCGCAGCGGCGGGCGCAGTCTGCCTGGCGCGCACGACTTCGACGAGCTTCATGATGTGCACGGGATTGAAGAAGTGCATGCCGACGACGCGCTCGGGATGCGCGCACGCTTCGGCGATCTTGGTGATCGACAGCGACGAGGTGTTGGTCGCGAGCAACGCGTCGGGTGCGCACACCGAGTCGAGCTTCGCGAAGATCGAACGCTTGAGCTCGAGCTTCTCGGGCACCGCTTCGATCACGACGTCGGCGCCGCGCGCTGCCGCCTCCATGTCGCTCGAACCGCTGAGCAGTGCGAGCGCGGCGTCACGCGCCGACGCTGTCACCTTGCCCTTCTCGACGCCGACGTCGAGGTTCTTGCGCACGCTCGCGAGGCCCTTTTCCAGCGCATTTTCGTCGAGATCGACGAGCTTCGTCGCAATGCCGCTCAGCGCCAGCGCCTGCGCGATGCCGTGCCCCATCGTGCCCGCGCCGAGCACGGCGGCTCTGGCGATTTGATCCGCTTCCTTCACTCCGAACGACTCCTGCTAACCACCTGGAACGAGGACGATCTTGCCCGCTACTTGACGCGACTCCAGCAATTCATGCGCAGCGCGCGCTTCCGACAGCGGCATCACGCGGTCGACGACGGCGCGCAGGCGCCCGGCGGCGACGTGCTCGAAGATCAGCGGCAGCGCGCTCTTCGGCCCCATCGTCGAACCGAGCACCGACAGATTTTTGATGAACAGGTGCGGCAGCAGCAGATTGACCTTCGGCCCGGTCGTGCCGCCGCACGTGACCAGCCGCCCCAGCCGCGCGAGGCAACGCATCGAAGCGTCCCATGTCGCCGGACCGACGTGTTCCACGACGATGTCGCAGCCGCGGCCATCGGTGAGCTTGCGCACGTCCTTGTCCCACGCGTCCTTCGAGTGATCGACGACGTGATCGGCGCCGAGAGCACGCGCGAGCTCGCGCTTCGCTTCACTGCCGGCCGTCGCGATCACGCGCGCGCCGAAGAGCTTCGCGATTTGGATCGCCGCCGAGCCGACGCCGCTCGCGCCTCCGAGCACGAGCACGGTTTCATCGCGTTGCACGTTCGCGCGCGTGACGAGCAATCCCCAGGCCGTGACGAACACGAGCGGCACCGCGGCGCCTTGCACGGGATCGACGCCTGCGGGCAGCGGGAACACGAAGCGCGCTTCGAGCGTGACGTACTCGGCGTCGAAGCCGTCGCCGTGCTCGCCGCGAATGCCGTAGTCGGCCGCGAGGTGATCGAGGCCGGCCTGGTCTTCCGCGGATTTGCCCGAGCTGTAGCCGGGTTCGAGCACGACCTTCTGTCCGACGCGCAAACCGCTGACGCCCGCGCCGAGCGCCGTGACCTCGCCCGTGCCGTCGCAACCGAGCACACGCGGAAAAACGACGGGAAAGCCGGGCATTCCGCGACGCACCCACAGGTCGAGATGGTTGATCGACGCGCCGAGCACCTTGACCTGCACCTCGCCCGGCTTGGGCACCGGCACCGCGATGTCGTCGACGCGCAGCACCTCGGGCCCGCCGTGGCCGTGAATCCGCAGGGCCTTCATCTACGCGCCCTTGAAGTGCGGTTTACGCTTCTCGATGTAGGCGGCGATGCCTTCCTTCGCATCGGCGGACGCGAACAACTTCGCTTGCAGTTCGCGCTCGAGCGCGAGGCCCGCGTCGAGCGGCAGGTCGACGCCGCCTTGCACCGCAGCCTTGATGTGACCGACGCTCATCGCCGCGCGCGCGGGGGTCGTGAAACTCGCCGCGTACGTGAGCACTTCGGCGAGGAAGCTCGTGTCGTCGGCCGCGTCGCGCACTTCGTTGACGAGGCCCAAGCGCAAGGCTTCGTCGTAGTCGAAGGTGCGGCCGGTGGCCATCAGCTCGATCGCCTTCGACGCGCCGACTGCGCGAGCCAAGCGCTGCGTTCCGCCGGTTCCGGGCAACACGCCGAGCGACACCTCGGGCAAACCGCACTTGCCAGAGCCGCGCCGCGCGATGCGCAAGTCGCATGCGAGCGCGATCTCGAGCCCGCCGCCGACGCAGTGGCCGCTGAGCGCGCCGATGACGAGCTTCGGCGTGTGCTCGAAACGTTGCAGCGTCTCGTTGGCGTGCAGGCAGAAGAAATATTTCTGCGTCGGCGTCAACGTGCCGAGCAGCGCGATGTCGGCACCGGCGCAGAAAAACTTGTCGCCGGCGCCGGCGACGACGATCACTTGGATCGAGTCGTCGAAGCGCGCGCGCAGCACGGCCTCGTCGAGGTCGCGCATCATCGCGTACGAGTAGCCGTTCGCGGGCGGGTTGATCAGCGTGAGCAGCGCGACGTGCGCGCCGCTCGCATAGCTCACCTTGCCGTTGGAAAGCGTCTCGGGCGCGGACAGTTGCGGGCTTTGGCTCGACATGGCGGCCGGAGATTGTTGCGTCGTGCGCGCTGCCTGGGAACCTTTCTTCCGCGGCGCGGCGCGCGTGACACGCTGCTCCACAGGCCGCGCGCGCGAATTGCCCGCTACTTCAGCGAGATTTCGACCACGCGTCCGCCGCTCGACGCGCACATCTCGACCCATTCTTTGGCGTTGCGTTTGTTCGCGTCGGCCAGCACTGCATTGAGCACCACGCGCCGGAAGCGGTTGTGCTCGGCGAAAAGTTGCTTCATCAGACCGAGGTTCCAGCGTCGTCCGCCTGTCGGCGCGCCGTCGCCGAACATCACGACGGTGTCGACCTTCGGATCTTCGAGCGCGAGGAGCAGCGCGTCCCAGAAGTTGCCTTTGCCCGTGTCCCTGCGACCGATGAAGTAGTCGAGCGCACGGCCGACGTTCTTCGCGTTGGCCGGAACGACACTCTTCTCCCAAGGCAGCGGATTCGACGTGTACGGGATCAGGTTGAACTCGACCTCAGGGCCGAGCGCCGCGAGCGTCTTGCGCAACTCTTCGTCGATGGCCTGCTTGGGCGTCTTGCCTTGCGCGTTCGCGTCCCAAACGGAGCCGGAGAGATCGATCACGAAACACACGTGCCCCGAGAGAATCGGCAGGCCCGCGAAGGTCACGGTCTTGTCGGCAGCAGCGCCGTCTTCGCTCGGCTTCGCAGTCGCGCCGCTCCAGTCGTCGGCGAGCGCGTTGGCCCAGTCGCGCCACGGCCGCGCATCGAGACGGTGCTTCAAACCGCTGAGTTGCTGCAACAAATCGACCATGCGCCAACGCGCGCACGCCTCGCTCTCGCCGGCGAGCAGCTCGACGAGCGCGAGCGCGGCGGGCTTCGTTTTCTGCGCGGCGAAGGACTCCGCGACGCAAATGCGCACGCCGATGTGGCGATCGTTCGCGAAGGCCGACGCCGAGCGTGCATCGGCGAGCACACTCGCGGCGCGCACTTCGTAGGCCGCGTCGGACTTCGCTTCGCCGAGCAACACTTGCGCCGCGTCGAAGCGCGCGAGTGCCACCAACGCCGCGGCGCGCACGCCGCCGTCCTTGTCCTTCTTGAACGCGTCGAGCAGCGCCGGCGGCGGCGGGCCGTCGAAATGAGCGGCAACACGTTCGCGCTCGATGCTCCACGCCGCCGCGCGACGCACGCCGGCGTCCTTGTCGACGAGCGCTTTGCCGAACACAGCGATGCCCGGCGGAGCGTTCATGCGACCGAAGGCCTCGGTGACGCGCATGCGCACGTAGGCGTCCTTCGATTCGAAGCCGTCCTTGCCGAGCAACAGCTTGAGCGCAGGCGCGTCGTCGATCGCCGCAACGGCGAGTTGCGCTTCGTCGGCCGCTTGCGGCAGCGGATCGGCGAGCGCGCCGATCACGAGTTGCCACGCCTCGGTCGTATCGAGCTTCGCGAGTTCCTGCACCGCGCTGCGCTTCGCGCGCTCGTCGTTGCCGCGCAGCTTCGACTTGAGCTCGTCGAGCTTCTCGTCGCCGACGACGAACAAGGACAACCCCACCGCCAGCAGCAGTAAGCGCATCACGGGTACGTCGGGTTGTTGACGACGACGATGCGCGGATCGCTCGGCGGCGTGACCAGCTTCGTGCGTTGGAAGGCCTCGGTCGCGAGTTCGCGCATCAAGATCGGATCGGTGCGGCGCTCCGCGACTTGGCCGAGCTCGTCGAAGCCGTCGCCGCCGCCCGCTATGAACGAGTTGGTCGCGACCGTGTACTTCGCGTCCACGTCGAGCCGCACGCCGCCGACTTCGATGCGCTCGAGCGCGAGCAACGTCTTGCCGTCGACCTGCGAGAAGCGCACGAAAGCGGCGAGCCCGGAGTAATCGAGTCCCGCGTGTGTCGTGCCTTCGATCGCCGTGCGCACCACGTTCTCGAGCTGCTCGCCGGTCAACGTCAACGTCACGACGTCGTTGTCGAACGGCAGCATCTCGAACACCTCGCGACGCGTCACGGGTCCCTCGTCGATCTCCGCGCGCGTACCGCCGCGGTTTTGCAGCCCGACCTGCGCGCCGCAGTGCTCGCGCATGATGTCGGCGATCCAACTGCCGGCGCTGGTCGTCAGCGGCTTGCCCGCTGTGCGCAGCGGCGCAGTGAGCTCGCCGACGACTTCGCGCATCTGCACGTCCGCGCGCGCGACGAGTTGCGAGCAGATCGAATCGACGCGCGCGTTTCGATCGGCCGGCGCAGGCTCATCCAGCAGCTGCACGAGCTGCGCCTTGGCTTCGACGACCGTCGCGCTCGGCCCGTCGATCCACACGTCGACGCGCCCGACGGAATCCGCCTTCGCGCCCGCTTGCACGACCAGCGTCGTCCCCTCGCGTCGGCCTTCCTTGAGAAATGTGTGCGAGTGACCGGTGACGATCAGCGGCAATTCCGGATGCGCGAGCGCGAGCTTCACGCCTTCTTCGGCGCCGATGTGTCCCAACGGAATCAGCAGGTCGCAGCGTCCTTCGAGTTCGCGCGCGACCGTGGTCCATTCCTCGGCCGGATCGACGAACGTGAATTGCAGCGCGTCCTTGTGCGTGATCGACGGCGTCGTCGGCGTGATCAAGCCGACGAGCGCGATGCGCAAGCCGCCCGCGTCGACGATCTTCCACGGCTCGACCCAAGCGACGCGTTTGCCGGTCGCGCGCTCGCGCAAGTTCGCGCACAAAGCCGGCGGTGCGGCCTCATCGAGCAAGCGCCGCAAATTCGCGACGCCGTGATCGAAGTCGTGATTGCCGAGGCTGAGCGCGTCGTAGCCGATCGCCGTGATCGCGCTGACCGTCGGCAGGCCGAGGTCGAGCACGCCCTCGGGAGTGCCCTGGTACCAATCGCCTCCGTCGAGCACGAGTACCGTCGCGCCCGTGGCCTCCTCCGCCGCGCGTGTGTGCGCGACGAACGCCGCGACGCGCGGCAAACCACCGACGAGCGGCGGATGCTGCTTGTCGATCCAGGTCGCCTTGCGCGGCTGCACTTGGCCGTGCAAATCGTTGGTGTGCAGCACGACGAGATGAACGCGGCCGCTCGGTCGAACGTGGCGCCCAGCCGCGCACGCGACGACGAACAGCGCGATGCCGAAGAAAGTGGCGGCGCGGACGAAAGTGCGGCGCGTGAAGCGCGAAACGCGGGCGATCGAGGTGTTCACGGCGGAGCAGGCTAGAGCGTCGCGCTGC
>CAYHRR010000049.1:0-13823 GCA_964358875.1 uncultured Planctomycetaceae bacterium
CGGAGAGATGTGTTGCGCGCGGCGGATGCGCCCGCGTGGAGCGCTACAAGCGCACTTGCGGCGCCAGATCAAACGTGCCGGCGCGCGCGTTCGAACGCCGTTCCGCGCCGTTTGCTCGCGCTCGTCGCTGAAGGTCATCGTCGCATCGGTTCGACCGACTTCGGCAATTCGCGTGTGACGACAGCGTGCGGCAAAGCGCGACTCGCAGCGCCGTCGGACGCGCATCTCGACGAGCGGCCGTTCAAAGCGTGAGCGCGCCGTGAACCAACGCAAACCGCGGCGCGACGACGTGCTCGAAGTCGAAGTCGTGCGGCTCGACGAGCGTGGGCGCGCCGTCGGCACCGCGGAGCACGAGAGCGGCACGTACCGCGTCAAGTTGCGCCACGCGCTGCCGGGCGAACGCGTGCGTGCACGCGTGACGCATCGTTCGGGAGCGCGCTGTGACGCGGTCGAACTCGAGACCTTGCGCGCGAGTCCCGAGCGTGTCGCCGCGCGCTGCCCTCATTTCGGAACCTGCGGCGGATGTGCGTTCCAGGATCTCGCCTACGCCGCGCAGCTCGTCGTCAAGCGCGGCGGAGTCGAGCACGCACTCGAACAAGCCGGCCTGCGCGACGTCGCCGTCGACGAGGTGATCGGCTGCGAACAGCCGTGGCGCTACCGCAACAAGATGGACTTCACCTTCAGCGCGAGCCGCTGGGTGCTCGCCTCGGAGCCCGAGGGCGTCGAGCGCGGGTTCGCGCTCGGCTTGCACCCCAAGGAGCAGTTTCGAAAGGTGCTCGACATCGAGAGTTGCGAGATCCAGTGCGCTGCCGGCGACGCGCTGGTGCGCGACGCGCGGCGGCTCGCGCGCGAACGCGGGCTCAGCGCCTGGAACCTCGACACGCACACCGGTTTGCTGCGGCACCTCGTGCTGCGCAACAGCGTCGCGACGGGCGAAGTGCTCGTGCAACTCGTGACGTCGGAGGAAGCGCCGGAACTCGTGTTGCCCTACGTCGCGGATTTGCTCGCGGCGCATCCGGAGGTCACCACGCTCGTGCAAACGATCAACACCAAGCTCGCCACCATCGCCGTCGGTGAGCGCGAACTGGTGCTGCACGGCAGCGGCCTGATCCGCGAGCGCCTGCGCGGTTTGTGGTTCGAGATCTCAGCTGCGTCGTTTTTCCAGACCAACAGCGCGCAAGCCGAGATGCTCGTCGACGTCGTTGTCGAAGAAGCTCGCTGCACGAGCGGCGATACGTTGCTCGACCTGTATTGCGGCGCGGGGACGTTGAGCTTGCCGCTCGCGCGCTGCGCACGTTCTGTGCACGGTGTCGAGCTCGTCGAGAGCGCCGTCGCGGATGCGCGCCGCAACGCGCTCGCCAACGGCATCTCGAATGCGACGTTTGCCGCCGGTGATGCGCTCGCCTGGCTCGAGCAAGCGCGCAGCGCGGACTGCGACGTACTCGTCGTCGATCCGCCGCGCGCCGGTTTGCACGCCAAGGTCGCCGAGATCATCGCGGCGTCGCGCGCGCGGCGTTGCGTCTACGTGTCGTGCAATGCGCTCGCCGCCGCGCGCGATCTCGCCTTGCTGCGCGCGGCCGGTTGGTGCATCGAGCGCGCGCGCCCGCTCGACTTGTTCCCGCACACGCCGCACGTCGAGTGCGTGTTCAGCTTGACGCGCAACACGTCATGAACGACGACCGCGAGCCGCGCGTGCCTTTGCCGCAGCGTCCGTCGCCGCGCGGGCTGTGTCCCGAATGCGCGCACGTGCGTCGCATCGAGTCGGCCAAGGGTTCGGTGTTTTGGCTGTGCGAACTTGCCGAGAGCGAGCCGCGCTTGCCGCGCTACCCCGCGCAACCGCGCATGGAGTGTTTTGGGTTTCGGCGTTAGATTTCGCGCCCATGGCTTTGGATCTGATCGTCGAGCAAGGCAGTTTCTTGGCGTCCGCGCCCGAGCTGCTCGATCCGAACTTCATGCACACGGTCGTGCTGATGTGCGGGCACACGCAGCAAGGCGCCTACGGCTTGATCCTCAATCGTCCGAGCGAGATCGCCGTGCGCGAGGCGCTCGAAGCGCACGAGCTGTTGAAGCAGACGGCGTTGCGCATGTACGTCGGAGGCCCGGTCGGGCTCGACGCGTTGCAAGTGCTGCACCGCGCGCCCGAACGCATCAGCGGCGGCGTGCAGATCGCCGACGAGCTGTGGATCGGCGGTGATCTCGACGAGATCGGACGCTTCGCGCTGGCCGATCCCGCAGCAGCAGCCGCGAGCGTCAAGTTGTTCGTGGGTTACTCGGGCTGGGGCGCGGGTCAGCTCGAGAACGAACTCGCGAGCGGCTCGTGGTTACCGGCACCGGGCAGTGCGGCGCGCGCTTTCCAAGGCGAAACCGCGTCGTTGTGGCGCGATGTCGTGCGCGGACTCGGGCCTGCGTTTCGCGCGCTGGCCGACGAACCGCCCGAGCCCGAGTGGAATTGAGCGTGCGCGTGGAGCGGTACTCCCAAGACCGGGGCGCAGCGCGCACTGAGGCGCAAAACAGCGCGCGCCGGCCCTTCGAGCGAAGGACCGGCGCGCAATTGGCGAACGTCGTCGCGTGTCAGCTTTGAGCTGCACGCGGCGTGCTCACGGGATGTAGGTGAGTTCGAGCGCTTCCGAGAGGAAGGTCGTCTTGCAGGCCGGCGGATCGCGGAACCAACCTTGCACGTGCGCTTGATCGCCGGCCGCCCAAGGATTGCCGAAGGCCGTCGGGTTGGCGATCTGGTACGCGTTCCAATCGATCGACATTGCGCCGCTGCACGAGCCGAAGGTGCCGCCCGAGCTTTGCACCGACGTGCGCCACAGCGGTGCCTTGACGCACAAGAAGCTGTTGCTGGACACCTGGCACCACGGGACGTTCACGGTGCCCGAGACGCCGTAGAACATGATGCCGCTCTGCTGGCCCTCGACATTCGCCACGGTGATCACGCACGAGTTCGCGTGCGCGACGTTGGGGTTGCCCGTTCCGCTGATCGTCGGGATGCAACCGTTCGTCGTGCCCGGCGCGCTCGGCGTGCAATAGGCCGTCGGTCCGCTCAAGGCGTCGAAACACAGATCCCAGCTCGTGATCGAGCCGTTGTCGGCGCCGACGTACCAGTCGTAGCCGATCAAGTTCCACGTGCCGCCCGCGATCGGAATCGACTCGAGCGGCGTGTTGAAGATGCCCGCGTCGCCGTCGGTCCACGCGCCGAAGTATTGCGCGAGCGTCGTGTCGTTGACGTTGCCGCCCGTCGCGACGCACATGAAGATCGGCGCCGCGCCGCCGCAGGGGTTCTGGCCCACGTTGACGTCGACGAACGAATAGTCGCCGGCGAAGTCGTCGCTGCAGCCGCCGCCGAACACGCCGTCGACCTGTTGGAACAGGTTGTATTTCACGCCCGCGGGTGACTCGAGCACGAGCTGCGCGTCGCCGGCCCAGCTGTGGTTGAAGCCGTTGAGTCTGACCGCGACGATCTTGCTCGCGCCCGCGGGAATGGTCACCGCGAGCGGCGCAATCATCTCACCGGTCGGCAAGGTGAGCGGCCAGGTCCCGTTCGCGCCGCCGACTGGAAACGCACCGGCGGCGCCGCCGGTCACGCAAACGCTCGCTGCTCCGGCTGAAATCGAGAACGTGCTCGGCGCGGCCCACGGGCCGTTGCCGGTGGGATTGGTGCCGCGCACGCTCCACGTGTGCGGTCCCGCGGCCGGCGAGACGTTGGTCGTCGTCGCAGCGCCGACGGTCGTGACGTTCCCGTCGAGATCGAGGTCATAGGACGTGGCGAACGGCACGCTGCTCCACGAAAGCGCAAGCGGAACACTCGCCACGCACTGACCGCCGAACGGGCTGGTCAAGTTCGGCGCGACCGTCGGCGGCGGCGGCGGCGGCGGCGTGCCGAAACAGATGTCCCACGTCGCGAAGTTGCCGATGTCGGCACCGGCCCAGTCGTAGATGTGCAGCGTCCAGTTGCCGACCGCCGGCGCGATCGCGTCGAGCACCGTGTTGTTGACACCGTTGGTGCCTGACACCCAAGCTCCGAAAACTTGCGCGTAGGCGCCCGGCGCCACGGGCAGCGTGGCGCAAGCCGGGAACGGCGCGCCTGTCACGCCGGTGACCACGTAGTCGCCGGAGAAGTCGCAACCGCCACCGGGTTGGAACCACAGGTTGAACATGCTGCCGCTGGGGTCCTCGAGCACGAACTGGCAATCGGAGGTGTAGGTGTGCGACATCACGAACAGCTTGACCTCGGTGACGCATGTCGAACCGACGGGGACGGAGGTCACCGCGAGCGTCGACGCGAAGTCGAAGGGCGGGAACGTCGGATAGGTCGAACCGCCGCCGGTGCCGCTCGTCGGAAAAACTCCGCCGACGCCGCCGGTCGTGCAACCGAGGGTCTGTGCGCGTGTGAACAGGGCCAGTGAAGCGACAGTCGCGCTTGCGCAAGCGACTCGTGTGAAGAGCGAAGGCATGAGTGAGGCTCCCGAAACAGTTGGGGGTGACGACGGTGTCGAAGGCGTGAACTGCGAGGCGCCACGAAGCTAGCAGGGCTCACGCCGGCGCGCAGCCCGACGGGCGAGAACTCGTTCGCTTCGGTGACCGTGCGTACGAGCGCAGGCGGTTGCGTCGACGCCTCGAATCGAACTGCCGCGCACGCAGCGCAGGTGCCTGCGCGTTTCGAGCTGAAAACAAGGCGCAGCACGCCGAGCTCGTTTCGAGCCCTCACGCACATCCGGCGCGTTGCGCAGGCAGCACTCGGCGCCGCGCGTAGGTGACCGAACGACGGCCATGTCATCGGTCCATCCAACGCGGATGTCGCGCTCGCCGTCGACGTTCAACACACTGCGCGCCCGCGGCCGCTCCACGCCCGCGCGCTTTTGGAATTCGCCGCAACATGACCGAACAACCGCTGCAATCGTCCTCGCCTACGACACCGCGCCGCCGTCGACGCTGGCCGCTCTACGTGCTTGCGTGCGTCGTCGCGCTCGCTGCCTTCGTCGCCCTCGCGCCGAGTTTGTTGTCGAGCACGGTCGCGAGCATGGTGGCGAGCCGCTTCAACGCGTCGCGCGCGGGCACGCTCGAAATCGCGTCGCTCGAGCTCGCTTGGAATTCTCGACAGACGCTCGAAGGCGCGCGCCTGCTCGCACCCGACGGCCGCGAGGTCGCGCGCGCGAATGTGGAGTTGCCTTCGTTGCTCGATCTGGCGCGCAGCGGCGGGAGGAAGCTCGGCAAGCTGGTCCTGACGGCGAGCGCGGAGCTGGAAGCGGACGACGACGGTACGACGAACCTCGAACGCGCTCTCGCGCCGCGCATGGAAGTCGCGCGGTCGTCGAGCGACGACGCGGGCGAGGCCGGCGAGCCGACGGACCTCGGCAAGTTGCTGCGCGAGCTCGAGCTCGAGGTCGAAGCGAACATCGACCACATCGCTTGGTCGGACGCGACGACGCGCGCGAGCGGTGTTCCGTTCGCGGTCGAGCAGCTCACAGCGAGCGTCACCGCGCAACCGGGTGAGCCGTTGCGTGTCGAGGTCGACGGCACGCTCGTCGGCGCGAAGCCGGGCAAGTTGCACGCGATCATCGCCCTGCACGAACTGCTCGATGCGCGCGGTCTCAGTCCGAACGCGCGCTTCGAAATCGAGGCGGCGCTCGACGAATTGCCCAGCGCGCTCGTCGATGCGCTCGCGGGACAGAACGGACTCGTCGCCGCCGCGCTCGGCGCGACGTTTCGCGTCGACGCGAAGGGCGCGGGAACGTTGCAAGCCGGCAGCGTCGAGCTCGACATCCACGGTCCCAACGGAGTGATCGTGTTCGCGGGCAAGCTCGACGGCGGCGTGCTCGTGGGGACGAAGGAGCAAGCGTTGCGCGTGGCGCTCGAGCCCGAGCTCGCGTTGCTCGAGCGCTTTGTGGGCGCGAATTTGCCCGCGGGGCTCAGCGTGGTGCCGCTCGGCAAACCCTCGATCGCGCTGGAGCTCGAAGGCCTGCGCGTCGAGGTCGACGCGATCCTCGCAGCGCTCAACGAGAAACGCGATGTCGTTGCCGCTGCGATCGACGCGAGCGAGTTTCGGCTCAGCGTGTCGACTTGTTCGTGGGAAGCGAGCGGCACAGCTCTGCCGCTCTCGGACGCGGTCCAGGTGCTGTCGCCGCATGTCGTCGTGAAGCTCGCACCGACGAGCACCACGCGCTCGCTCGCGCTCGATGTCGCCGCACAGCTCGGCGGCGGCGTCATCGGGAAGCTGAACCTCGCAGCGCACTGCGACGACCTCGCGCGGATGGTCGCGTTCGATCCGCTGTCGCTGACGGCGAGCGCGAAGGGCGACGAGCCGCGCTTCGACGTCACGCTGAAGCTCGACGGTGTCGGCACGAAGGTGCTCGACGCCTTCGCGCCGCAAAACGTCGTCGTGAGCGAGCTCGTCGGCGCCGAGCTCGCTGCGTCGATCCACGTCGACAATCGCGGCGAACTGCGCAACGCGCGTGTCGAGCTGAAGTCGGCGCACATGAACGCGAGTGCGGCCGGTTGGCTCGCCGGCGACGAGTTCGTGCTCGCGAAAGGCAAGCCGATCGAACTCACGCTGCGCGCTCCGCCCGCAGCGCTGAAACGCGCGCTCGCGGCCTACATGCCTGAAGGAACGAGCATCGAGCCGCCGAGCGAGTTGAGCGTGACGATCGAAGACTCGCTGCGCGTGCCGCTGGCGAAGCTGCGCGCCGCGACGAGTTTCGACGACGTGCAACGAGCGTTGCTCGGCGAGTTGCGCGCGGCGGTGACCGTGCGCGCCGACAGCATCGGATTCCAAGAGGCGCGCCTCGCGGCGGCGAAGCGGCATGTGCGGCTCGAGGACGTGCAAGTGCACGTGCTCGTCGACGTTGAGCGTTCACCGGACGCGTTCTTCCTCGGAGTGGTCGCCGCGCTGGACGAGCCGCAAGGCGCGAAGCTCTCGATGACGTGCACCGGACCCGCGCCCGGCATCGGCGCTCACCTCGTCGACCTGAACGCTTGTCCGTCAATGCTCCTGGGCTTCCAGGGTGACGCGCTTCCGCTTGACCTCGTCGACGTGCTGCTCGGCGCCGACGGAACGCTCGTGCAGCGTCTCGGCGCGCGCATCGACGTGAAGGCCGGCGTCACGGCGACGTTGTCGGAGCAGCACGCCTTCGCAGCGGTGCTCTCGCTCGAGTCGAAGCTCGCCGGCGGCGCGACGACGGTCATGGCGAGTGTCGCGGTCGACGATCCGTTGCAGCGCCGCGCGCCGCGCGTTGCGGGAGCACTGCCCGACTCGAGCGTGGTGTTCGAGATCAAGGGCACGGCGCTCGCGGCGCAGTTTCTGCCGCCCGAGTTCGCGTCGACGGTGCTCGAACTCGTCGGCGACACCGTGACCGGCGAGCTCTTCAACAACCCGAGGCCGGGTTCGACGGGCGTCGACGACACCGAACTGACGGCGACGCTCGACGCCGCGCGCGTCAACCTCGCGGTGGCTTCGCGCGTGCAGAACGGCGTGCTGAAGATCGGCGCGACGCCCGTCGTTGTACGCGTGCGACCGACGGCGACGATGATCGATCGATACGTCGGCACGAAGTTGCCGCCGGGCGCGAAGCTCGCCTTCAGCGACGCCGAACCCGCCTTCACGTTGAACGCGAGCGAGGTCGCGCTGCCGCTCGACGCATGGTTCGTCGCTCCGGGCGCGCAACCTGCGACGCTCGCCGACGTGCTGCGCCGCGCAGCCGCGAAAGTGAAGCTCTACGTTCCTGCGCTCAGCTACACGCAACCCGCGCTCGTCGGTGCGGGCCAGGCGATTCCCGTTGCGCTCGAACAGCTCGTCGTCGAAGCACAGCTCACGCCGAAGCAAGCGACGAGCGTCGACGTGCGCGGCAAGATCAGCGGCGCGAAGGCGGGCGGCATCGCCTTGCACGCGAGCGCGGCCGACATCGGCGCGTTCCTCGAAATGAAGGCCGCCGAGCCGCTTCCCGCGCTCACGCTCACCGGCGACATCACCGGGTTGCCGACTGCGCTGGTCGACGCGCTCGCGGCGCAGGACGGATTGCTCGTCGACGTGTTGGGGACCGAGGTCGACGTGAAACTCGCGGGCTCGTTCCCGAGCGTGCCGGGCCGGCCCTTGACGGCGGACCTGAAATCAGCGCAGGCCTCGCTGAAGCTCGTCGCGCAATTCGACGGCGCGACGATCGTCGCCAAGGACGCGCAAGGACTCGACGCGAGCGTTCCGCTGTCGCCGCTGTTCTCCGAACGCATCGTCGGCAAGTTGGTGCCGCTGCTCGTGCACGCGACGAAGCCCGCCGGCGCGAAGCCCGTCGCGCTGTCCGTCAGCAAGTTCTCGCTGCCGCTCGACGGCGACCTCAGCAAACTCAACGGCACGGTGACGCTCGATCTCGGCGAGGTCGGCTACAGCCTCTTGCCGGGTTTCGAGAGCGCGCTCGCGCTCGCCAAGCTCAGCGACAAGGCCGTCGCGTCGACGACGCTCGAGCCGCTGGTGATTCCGATCGTCAACGGCGTCGCCGGTTACGACAAGCTCCCGGTTTCGATCGACGGCACGCAGTATTTTTTCACCGGCACCTACGACTTGGCGAAGTCGGAGATGCGTTTCGCGACCGAGCTGCCGCTGACCTTGCTCGGCAAGAAGTTCTCGAACGACCTCGACAAGGCGCGCGACTTCATCGATCCGGCGATGCTCGTGCCGATCGAAATCCACGGCACGTGGAGCAAGCCCAAGTTCAAACTCGGGCAGAAGTTCATCGACGACGTGCTCGCGAAAGCGCTCGACGGCCTGCTGAAAAAAGGCCTCGACGACCTGCTCGGCGGCAACAAGAAGAAGAAGGACAAGAAGGACTGACGCGCGCGCCGTCGCGAAGTAGCTACGGCTTCGGCGCCGTTTCGAGCGCGGCGTCGAGCAACGGATTGTCGGGCGTGTCCTTGCGCCAGGCCGCCATGATCGGGAACTCGATCGCGGGCGAAGCGAGCGGCAGCGACACGATGCCCGGACCCTTCGGGCCTTCGGGTGCGTGCCACGGCAAGAGCGAGAAGCCGAGCTCCGCTTCGACGAAGCCGAGGATCGATTCGGCCGAGCCCGCCGACAGGATCTCGCGCGGCGCGATGCCGTGGCTCTCGAGCGCGCGCATCTGCATTTCGTGCGCGATGCCGCCGGGTGTGTAGCTGATGAAGGTCTCGGCGCCGAGTTGCGCGAGCGACAGACGCGACTTCTTGGCGAGCGGATGTTTGGCCGGCAAGACCACGAAGCCGCGCAGCGTTCCGACGCGCATCGTGGCGACGTCGCTCGGCCACTCGGGCAGGAAGTCGACGATCAGATCGGCCGAGCCGTCGCGCAGCCGCGCGAGCTCGGTCTGCATCATCTCGACGAGTTGCACGCGCAGCTCGGGTCGCAGCTTGTGCAAGCGCTGGATCCAGCGCGGCATCATGTGGCGCACGAGCATCGGCGCGGCGTGGATGATCAGCGAGCCGCCGTAATCGCCGGCCTGCACCGCGCGCACGACGCCCGGCAAGCCGTCGAAGAAGGGCTGCACGAAGCGCATCAAGCGTTGGCCCGCCGCCGTCAATTGCATGCGGTCCTTGGCGACGCGCTCGAACAGCTCGACACCGAGATCGGCCTCGAGCTTGCTCACTTGCTGGTGCACCGCAGGCTGCGTGATCGGATAAGGAAAAGCTCGCGCGGCGCGCGCGTAGCCGCCGGTTTTCGCGACCCAGTAAAAGCCCTCGAAGCGGTGCAGCTGGATCATGCGAGCGTCACGGTGCGGCCCAGTTTCTTGGACACGACTTCGGCGAGCTTGAGATCGAGCGCATGGCCGTCGCGGTCGTCGAACCACGCGCGTCGCGCTGCGTCCCAGTTGTAGTGGAAAGCGCGCGCGCCGGCCGCGAGCCACATCTGATCGGCGGCGCCTTGGCGATTGAGCACGTAGCGCGCACCGTCTGGGAACACGAGGCTGATCACGCCGTCGGTGGTCGTGTAATCGACTTCGTCAGGATCGAACTGCTCCAACCACACGGCCACGCGCGCGAGGCACTCGTCCGACAAGCGCGTGAACACTTGTTTGTCCATGGCGCGCGAGTCTAACGCTGTTTCGCGGCCTTCTTCGCCGCGCCCTTGCCGCTGCCCGTGCGCTGCTCGAGCACCGCGCGCGACTTCGACGCGGCCCACGAACAAATCGGACAGCGCGCGAGGTCGTGCCGCAGCGCCGGGCAGTGCTCGCGGCCGAAGTAGATGATCTGCAGGTGCAGACGTTCCCAAGCGTCTTCGGGGAACAACGCTTTCAAGTCACGCTCCGTGCGCTCGACGCTCGAACCGTCGGACAAACCCCAGCGCTCGGCCAGGCGATGGATGTGCGTGTCGACGGGAAACGCCGGCTGCCCGAAGGCGTGGCACATCACGACGCCGGCTGTTTTGTGGCCGACGCCGGGCAGGGCTTCGAGCTCCTCGAAGGTGCGCGGCACTTGCCCCGCGTGCTTCTCGAGCAGCAACTTCGACAACCCGTGAATGGCCTTCGCCTTGGCCGGCGAGAGGCCGCAGGGCTTGATGATCGCGCGGATTTCGTCGGGCGGCAGCGCGACCATCGCGCGCGGAGTCGCGGCGCGCGCGAACAGCTTGGGTGTCGTCTGATTGACGCGCACATCGGTGCACTGCGCGGACAAGAGCACCGCGATCAGCAGCGTGTACGGATCGACGTGATCGAGCGGCACCGCGGGCTTCGGATACAGCTCGTCGAGCAGCACTTGGATACGCCGCGCCTTCAGGTCGCGCTTCATGGCGCGCGATGGTAGCGTCCGCGCCGCGATGAACTCGAAGCAGCAGATCGACGACTTTCTTGCCGGCGCGCCGCATGCGGTGATCGGCGCTTCGACGAACCGCGAGAAGTACGGCAACAAGGTGTTGCGCGCTTACTTGCAGCACGGACGTCCGGTGCATTGCGTGCATCCGAAGGAGTCCGTCATCGAAGGAGTGCCGTGCGTCGCGTCGATCGCCGCATTGCCTTCCGCAGTTCACGGACTCTCGATCATCACGCCGCCGCAGATCACCGAACAGGTCGTGCGCGACGCGGCCTCGGCCGGCATTCGCCGCCTGTGGATGCAACCCGGCGCCGAAAGTCCTGCTGCCTTGAAGCTCGCCGCCGAACTCGGACTCTCGGTCATCGCCGGCGGCCCGTGTGTGCTCGTCGTGCTCGGCTATCGCGAGCACTGATCACTTCGCGGCCACGAACTTCGGCGCTTCGAACGTGAGCGACGCCCAGTAGCTCTCCCAATCGGCGTCGGTCCGGCCTTCGGAGCGCACCATGTGCACGACCGCGAACAACCAACGACCGCCGTGCGGGAGCACGAGTTGCGCGCGGCCTTCCGCGTCGGTCCGCGCGGTCAGCGGCTCTTGGTGCGTGCCGTCGTTCGGCCGAGGCGCATCGAGGTCGAGCGCACCGATCAGCGCGTTTCCGAGCGGCTTGCCGTCGAAGAACACACGCACCGGCAGCGCCTCGAGCGCGCCGCTGCCGCCCTCGATCTCGGCGAGCCGGTAGGGGTTCTTCTCAGGCAGGATTTCGAGCGGGTACCCGAGCATGTGATCGAAACCGCTGCTTTCGCCTTCTCCGACGCACACCAACGCTTTGGCGCAACGCGAATACACCTCGCGGCCCTTCGCAGCGCGTTCGCCGAGCGAGGCGCGCAGTTCAAGCGCGCGATCGAGACCCTTTTCGCGCAGGTAGCCCTCGAACTTCGCCGCTTCGAGCTCGACCTTCGTGTGCATGCTGCGGTAGCCGAGCACGTACACGCCTTCCGCTTCGAGTCGCGCGAAACCCGCCGGATCGCCGCCGTCGCGGCCGACGAGCTTCTTGTCGAGCCCCGGTCCATGCACCGAGAAATCGACGATGCGCGCATCGTTGCGCGGCACGTTCTCGCCCAGCGCGAAGTCGCCGACCTTCAACGTGACCTGCACGATCGCGCCCTTGGCCGGACGATAGCTCAGCGGCTCGATCCAAAAATCGTGCGCGACGAGCGGCAGTGCGAGGGCCGCGAGCGCGGCGAGGTGCAGAAGTCGTTGAAGTCTCATCGTCGTGTTCGCGGATGCAGTTCGAAAGCGGCCGCGCGAGCGCTCGACGGAGAACTCGCGCGGCGTGGTGTTCACTCGAAGCGATTCACTGAGCGCCCGGAAGCGGCGTCTTCAAGTAGGGGAAGTGATCGTCGCTGAAGCTCGCATCGACGTACGCGCCGTCGGTGTAGGGCAAGTTCCCGGCGGGCGCGACAGCCGGCGGCAACAGCACGCCCATCACGACGCGCAGCGACATGTCGACGACGTCGTCGCCGGGGCGCCGACCGTTGGGATAGCCGGCGAGATCACCGCCGAGCACGCCGAGGTTCGATTGCTGGAATTGCGGCGTCGGAGGAACGCCGAGGTTGAGGCGCAACATCTCCCCGAACGAGCCGTTCTCGGTCAGACCCGGAACGCCGGTGACGAACACCTGCACGAGGTCGGCGCGTGGGAACTGCGTCGGCGCTGTGACGCCGAACAGCGCTTCGAGCAAAGCCGGCAGCGTCGGATGCGTGACGTAGGTCGCGAATTGGGCGTCGTTCGCGGGGCTCGACGCGTTGAACTTGTCCTTGTCCTTCAAACCGATGACGAGCTCGTTCACCAGCGGGCTGGAAAGCCGTGAAACCTGCACGAAAACACCACTCTCGGTGGTCGGCGACGCATAGGTCGGCACGGCCTTGAGCACGCGGTTGCGCGGCAGGCTCGCGGTCGTCCAGGCGCCGATGATGGCCGAGTTGCCGAACGTCGATCCGGCGTTCGCGAGCAAGTAGCTCTTCGGCAGTTCGAGCACGAGCGCGGTGACGTTGGCGTCGGCGAGTTGATCGACTTCGCCGTTGACCGGGCCGAGCGGATTGAGGTTCACGAGGTCGAAGGCCTCGCCGAGGTTGACCACGAAGGGGTCCTTGCGCTGACCGACGAACATGCGCCCGATTTCGCCGTTGGGCAAGCGAATGGAGTACACGTGCGCGGCGGCATAGCTCTCGTAGTCGGGGAAACTCTTCGTGCCGATGTAGTCGAGCGGCTTGGCGAAGGTCTTGTCGTTCGTCGCAGCGTTGCGCAACGGCGTGACGGTGCCGTCGGGGAGCACGACGTCGACGTTGAAGGTCTCGACGTCGTTTTGCGCGCCGTTGTTGCCGGCCGTGATCGGGCCGACGTTGCGCAGCGGCACCGACACGAGTTGCTGATTGCCGACCGGACCGATCGGCAATTGGATGTCGCGCAGCGTGTTCTTGAACTTGAAGCGGAACGTCAGGTCGGGCTGCGCGTCACCGTTGTTGTCGACGTGGATCTCGTAGCGCGCATCGGGATCCATCGTGAAGTAGTTCGGGCCGCCGTAGGGATCCTGCAAGGGCAGGTAGTCGGCGACCATCGTCACGTAGTTCGAGCGACCCGCTTCGTAGCTCGTGAACATGTAGAAGTCGGTCGCATCGCACTTGGGCATTTCGGTGATCAACGGCGCTTCGCGATGGCTCGAGAGCGTCTTCGATGACGCGGCATGTGCTGCGAACGCCGTCGCCGTGACGAGCGCGGCGGCGCCTGCAACGGCGCGCGGAAAGATTCCCCTGTTCATGTGTGCTCCTCCTAGGTGAGCGGTGACGTCGAGTGAATTCGTGACGAGCGATCTACGACGAGCACCGTGCCGCGGATTCACGGCGCGCAGCGAATCCGGCGCGCCCTCGAAGCGCGGACCGGAGCCGCCGCATTTTTTCGACTTCGCGAAATCCGCGTCGAGCCGCACTCTCGTAGCCCTCGATTCAAGCCCGGCCTCGCCGAGCTCGATGCGCCGTGTGACCGTCGATCGACATGCTCA
>CAYHRR010000050.1:0-8088 GCA_964358875.1 uncultured Planctomycetaceae bacterium
GTCGTCATCGGACAACGGCTCGGGCAATTGCTCGGCGACGCGCGCACCTTCGACACGCTCGAGCCGAGCTTTCGCCACGAGTTGTTCGCGCGCCTGCTGCAATTGGGGCTGCTCAGCGGCGTGTACGACGAAGCACGGCTCGAACTCGGCTCGACGCCGGCCGAGCGCGCGCTGCGCACCACGGGGCTCGTCGTGTTGTCGCGTTTGCGCGAAGCACCGGCGCTCGGCGCGGCCGCCGCGGCGTGGATCGCTTGGGGCCGACCGCATGCTTGACACGGGCGCCGCGCCCGGCTTTGCGGGCGGTTTCACGTGGATCGACTGGACCGTCGTGCTCGCGCTGTTCGCGCTGACGCACTGGATCGGCAAGGTGACGGCGGGCACGCCCTCGACCATCCGCGAGTTCTTTCTCGGCGGCCGCAAGTTGCCTTGGTACGCGGTGACCTTCTCGATCATCTCGACCGAGATCAGCGCGGTCACCTTGGTCAGCGTGCCCGCCGTCGTGTTCAACCCCGGCGGCAATCTGACCTACTTGCAGCTCGGTCTGATCGGCCTTTTCCTGGCACGTTGGATCGTCGCGCTGTTCTTGATTCCGCGTTACTTCGCGCGCGAGATCTACAGCCCCTACGACTACATGGGCGCGCAGCTCGGCGAGAGCGTGCGCGGCGCGACGACGATTTTGTTTTCGATCGGCGGCATCCTCGGCCAAGCGACGCGTCTGTATCTGACCGGCGTGGTGCTCGAACTCGCGTTGCACGAGCAGTTCAGCGTGTTCGAGTCCGCGACCGGCGTGCCCGGTCTCGTCGCAGCGATCGCGGTGATGACCGTCGTCGCGATCGCGTGGACTTGGATGGGCGGGATGACGACGGTGATCTGGACCGACACCGTGCTGTTCTTCGTGTTCATGGTCTCGATCGTCGTCGCGATCGGCGTGGCCTTGGCGCACACCGACGGCGGACTCGCGCACGCGCTCGAACTGGCGCGCGCCAAGGACAAGTTGGTGTTCTTCGACTTCGACACGAGTCCGAACAAGGCCTACACGATTTGGACCGCGATCTTCGCCAACACGATCGTCGGCGTCGGGGTGTTCGGCACCGATCAACTCATGGCGCAGCGCGTGTTCTGCTGCCGCAATCAACGCGACGCGCAGAAGGCGATGTTGTGGAGCTATGCGTCGATGTCGGTGGCGCTGTTGTGCGCGCTGATCGGCATCGCGTTGTACGCCTACTACGACCAGCACCCGCTCGGCGGCGCGGCGAAGCTGCTCTACGAAGCCAAGCACGACCGCATCTTTCCGCTGTTCATTCTCGAGGTGTTGCCGACCGGCGTGAAGGGTCTCGCGCTCGCGGGCTTGTTCGCGGCAGCAGTCGGCGGACTCGATTCGATCCTGGCCGCGCTCGCGCAGACGTCGCTGTCGGCTTTCTACCTGCCGCGCAAGTTCCGCGGTCGCGCGCTGAGCGCCGACGAAGAACGCAGCACGTTGGCGCTGTCGAAAGCGCTCGTCGTCGCATTCGGCATCGTGTTGTGCGTGATCGCGGTGTTGTGCGAGCAGGTGCAGAAGGACCCGCGCTTCGCCGGCGTGCTCGATCTCGCGTTGTCGATGCCGACCTACACGCAAGGCGCGTTGCTCGCGGCCTTCGGACTGGCCTTCTTCTTCCGCGGGCGCGTCGACGGCAGCGGCTACCTGTGGTCTGCGCCGCTGTCGGTGCTGATGGTGTTCAGCGTGGCGTGGCACGCGCCGTGGGCGTGGCTCGTGACGGTCGGCGCCGTCGCAGTGCTCGCCGCGATGTGGATTGCGCGACACATCGCGCGCTCCGCCGACCTCGTTCGCGCCGCGCTCGCTTTTGCGTTTGCCTTCGCGCTGCCGTTGACGGCGCACGCGTGGGTCGCGAAGTCATCGCAGGCATGGTTCGCGCCCGCAGCGGCCGTGCTCGCCTTCGGCGCCGTGTGGCTCGCGTCGCGCCTTGCGCGCGCGAAGTCTTTGGAGCACCTCGGCGCCACGCTGATCTTCGGCTGCGCGCTCACGCTGCCGCTTCTCGCGCAGGCGCGCGCGTGGGCCACGGCTTGGCCGTGGTTCGCACCGATCGGCTGTCTGACGGCCTTCGCGTTCGGCTACCTTCTCGCACGCCCGAATCGCGCCGCACACTCCGAGTCGCCACGATGAAACCCACGCTGAAGCCCAACGTTTTTCTGGCCCTTGCACTGACGCTCGCCGGATGCGGCGACGAACCGACCACGCCCACGCGTGCCGTGGCGCCGGCCGACAACGGCGCGGACACGCCGAGTGCGAGCACTTCAGCGACGGCCAAGCCGACGGCGCCCGTGCAATCGCCGTTCGAGGCCGATGCGAAGGTCGAGCTCGTGTTCGCGCCGCCGGCGGCGTGGACCGTCGAGTCGCCGACCGGCGCGGTGCGCAAGGCGCAGTACCGCGTCGCTCGCGTCGATGGTGACACCGACGACGCCGACGTGTCGGTGTTCTTCAGCGGTCCACAGGGCATGGGGCCGATCGAGGCCAACTTGATGCGCTGGGCCAAGCAGTTCGAAGTCGCGCCGGGTGCCAACGCGATGGACGCGCTGACGCAGTCGCAGCGCCGTGTCGGCGCGTTCGATGTCACCGAGTGCGAGATCAGCGGCCATTACGTCGCCGAAGTGCCGCCGGGCTCGGGCAACAAGCAGGACAAGCCGGGTTGGCGCTTGATGGGCGCGATCGTGGCTGCTCCGAGCGGTCCCTACTACATCCGCATGCTCGGTCCGCAAAACACCGTCGCCGCGCACGCTGCGGAATTCCGCGCCTTCATCAGCGGCCTGAAGTGACGCCTCAGCGACGCACGAGCAGGTCGCAACGCGACAAGCCGTTCTCTGGCACCTCGATGTCGCGTTGAGCGGCGCCGAAGATCAGTTTCGCACGGCCCTGCAAGACGCCGGAGAGCACATAGGATCCGTCGGCCGCCGTGCGCGTCGCGATGCGCGTGAAGGTGCTCGCGCCGACGTAAGCGATGTCGATGCCGGCGGCCGGGCTGTTGTCGCTCGAGTGCGCGCGACCGCGCACCGTGACGCCGCGTTGCATGCGCAGGATCACTTCGAAGCGCTCGCGTCCGCCGAGCTCGAACACTTCCTCGCAGGGCGCGAGACCGCGGCGCAAGGCGATCAAGCGCGTCGCTTGTTGAGGCACGCCGCGCAGCTCGAAGCGACCTTCGTCGTCGGTGCGCGTCACCGCCCAGGGCGTGGTCGGATCCGCCGCGCTGCCGTGCAGAGCTTCCGCGCACACGGCCGCGCCGACGAGCGGCATCTCGTTCTCGTCGAGCACTTGACCGACGATGCGCGTCGCACGATCGGGTAGCCGCACGTCGATCTCGACGATGCCCTGCGCGCGCGCATCCACTTCCACGATGCACGACGCTCCAACTTCCCAGCCGCGCACGGCGATGCGCGAGCCGCGCAGCACGTGGTTGACGTCGAAGCGGCCCTGCGTGTCCGTCTTCGCGATCAGCGGTCCGTCGCGGTCACCGCTGCGCGCGAGCAGGCGCAGTTCGGCATAGGCAGCCGCTTGTCCGCCGACGCTCTGCACGCGCCCGCGCAACGTGATGCCGGATGCGAGCACGACTTCGAGCGTCGTCGTGCGCTCGTTCAACACGGCGCCGCCGACCTCGCCGGAAAGCGCACCGCGAACGAGGACCGGGCCCTGCGGCACATGCTCGAACACCGCAAAGCCCTCTGCGTCGGTCTGCGCGTCCAGCGCGAAGGCGTGCGTCGACGCATGCTCGGGCAACAGCACGCGCACACCCGTGTCGGCGGCGATACCAGAGCGATCGGGCAACAGCACATGCACGCGCAGAGTTCCGTTCGGCCCGAGCGGAACGGTCCGTTGCGGCTGCGCATCGACGAATTCGACCGAGCGCTCGAGCGGCGTGACGGCGGGGGCCGCACCCTTGGAATCGTCGGAGGAAACGCTGCGCGCGCTCGCGAGTTCGGGATCCGACGGCGGCGCGACAGCTTGCGGCGGCGTCGGCGTGTCCTGCGGACTCCACACGACGAGCAGGCACGCGAGGACTGCGAGCAGCACGACGAGCGCGATCAGAACATGCGAGCGCTTCATGCGTGCTCGCTTGCGACGGCGCTCGTCATTTCGCAACCCACGCGTCGCGCACGACGGCCTCGGCGAGGCCTTCGAGGAACGGCAAGCCCACGCTCTCGTAGTCGTACTTGTCGTCGTTCATCACGCCGTCCGAGTTGGCGAAGACGGTCGCCGCCAAAAACAGCGTGCGCCCGCCGGCCTTGTCGACGATGCAGGCGTTGTCGATCGCAAAGCCGTAGGCCAGGCCGACCTTGTTGTAGATCGTCGCGCTGCCCTTGGGCACCGCGCGCTCGACGCCGGGCAAGAAGAACTTGGCGTAGGCGTCGGGGTAGCGCTCGCGCTCGTACTTCGGATTCGCCGAGTCGCCGGGATAGCACGACAGCGCGTCGAGCAGCAGCGCGCGCTGTGCGTCCGTGAGATCGAAGGGCTCGCCCGCGAGTGCGATTTCCGGCCGTACCACGCGCACCAAGCAGCGCTGCAAGTCGCACAAGGTGATCGCGTTCTTGTCGAAGAACGACATGCCCTGGTCGACGATCGTGGCGTCGTCGCCGATGTGTTTCGCTCCGATGTAGATGTTGCGGTAGCCCGCCGGCCCGAGTCCGAGGTCGAGCGAACCCCAACGACCTTCGATCAGCAGCGCGCCCGTCGGCAGGCGCAGTTCGACGATCGGCGTGCGCTTGGAATCGTTGGGGGACTGACGCACGGACAGGCGGTGCTGCACACGCACCGAGGTCAAGCCCGCACGCCACATGCGCTCGTTCAGCCAATTCTGTCCGGCGAAGTCGTACAGCCGATTGAAGGCCTCGTTGTCGGACACGAGTCCGACGCGCCGTACCAGTTGCGCCACGGTCGGCTTGCCGCCCGCGAGATTCGACGCGTCGACGTCTTCGAGTTTGTCCTTCGCTTTCAAGCCATGAAAGGCGAGCGGCGTGTCCATGTCGGCGCCGGGCGCCGTCGTGCGCGCGAGTTCGTTGAGGCGCTCGAAGGCGGCGACGGCACCGCACAACTTGATCGCACTCGCGGGATAGAAGTAGTCCATGCCGGTGCGCCAAGTGGTCTGCACCAACTTGCGCGCGCCGTCGGCATCGACGATTTCGCCGAGCACGACCTGCACGCGGAATTCGCTCGGCGCGCGCAGCACTCGGTCGAGCAGCGCAGCGCGTGTCTCGGCCTGGGCCTTGAGTGCGGCGTCGCTCGTATCCCGAGCTGCATGCACGAGCGCGTCGCGTTGTGCGGACAGCAACGCCGGAATGCGCTCGAGACTCGGCGCTGCGTCTTGCGCTGCACTCGGCAACGCCGTCAGGAACGCGATCAGACTGCGCAGCATGATGTTCATCCGAGGCATTCGAGTTCCGGGCCGAGGAGCTGATCGAAGGTCTGTCGAGCGCGCACCAAGCGCGCGGCGCCATTGTGAACCAGGACTTCGGCGGCGAGCAACTGCGAGTTGTAGTTGCTCGCCATCGCAGCTGCATAGGCGCCCGTGTCGTGAATGCAGACCAAGTCGCCTTCCTGCGCGCGCGGCAAGTCACGCGGCACGACCGCGCCGCCCTTGGCCTGCGTGAAGACGTCGGCACTCTCGCACAACGGACCCGCGACGACCTGCGGCGTGCGCGCCTCGCCGTCGCGACCGACCACGGAGATCTCGTGGAAGGCGCCGTACAGCGCGGGCCGGATCAAGTTGTTGAAGCCCGCGTCGACCAGCACGTAGTCGACGCCGCCCGAGGCCTTGAGTCCGCGCACGCGCGTCAGCAACACGCCGCACTCAGCCGCGATGTAGCGACCCGGCTCGAGTTCCAGCGCGAGCGCGCGTCCCGCGCGTCGTTCGAGCTCCAAGCGCGTGTCGTTCCAAACGCGCAGATGTCGCTCGAGATCGACGCGTGCTTCGCCTTCGCGATAGGGAACGCTCAGACCGCCGCCGGCAGAGAGCGACGTCAACGTGTCGAGGCATGGCGCGGCGCAATCGCGCAGCGCCGCGCTCGCGCGCTCGAGATGTTCGAGGTCCGTGCCCGAGCCGATATGGACGTGCAAACCGCTGACCACCAACCCGAGCGCGCGTGCGCGTTCGACGGTGCGCGGAACATCGGCGTGCCAGATGCCGTGCTTCGAGAGCGCGCCGCCGGTCGCGACTTTGCGATCGTGTCCGTGTCCGAATCCGGGGTTGACGCGCAGCACGATGCTCGCGGCGCGCCGCGGCAAGCGCGCGTACTGCTCGAGCATGTGCGGCGAGCCGAGGTTGACGGCGAAGGGATGCAGCGCGAGCAAGCGAAGCGCGGCGTCGTCGAACAAATCGGCGCAGAACAGCACCTCTTCTGGCGCGTAGCCGACTGCGAGGGCGCGCTGCAACTCGCCTGCGGAAACGGCGTCGACCGCCAGGCCCGCCGTGCGCAGCAGCGCGAGCAGCGAGAGGTTCGGATTCGCCTTCTGCGCAAAGCGCACTACGTCGAAGCCGCGTCCGCGCTCGCTCAGCGAGGTCAGCTCGCGCGCGCGTTCGAGCATGGTCTCGGCGCGGTACACGAACAGCGGAGTTCCGAAACGCTCGGCGAGCGCTGCGAGCTCTGCATCGTCGAACCAACGCGGCTTCAAGGCGCGCGCTCCATCAGGCGCGTCAACGCGGCGACGAGGCGATCGAGGTGCTCCGATTCGTGCGCGGCCGTCACGACGACACGAAAGTTGCCGGCGCTCGGGCCGCCGGGGTAATGCACGTAGGGCGCGAGGATGTGCTCCGCCTTCAGCTCCTCGTGAAGGCGCTGCATGCGCGCAGCACTTTCGAGTTCGAAGGCGAACACCGGAACGTCGGCGCTCGGCGTGCGAAGTCCGAGGCGTTCGAAGCCCGCGCGCAAGCAGGCGCTGTTCGCGCGCATGCGCCGCACCAAACCATCGTCTTCGTAGGCCAATTCGAGCGCGACGCGCCCCGCGGCGGCGAGTGCCGGCGGAATCGGTGTGCTGCCGACGTACACGTTGGACCGTTCGCGCACGCGCCGAATGCACCTCGCGCTGCCGGCGACGAAGCCTCCATAGCATCCGAGCGCCTTGGAAAGCGTCGAGGTGACGACGACGTGTTCGCCGGAGAGATCGAGCTCTTCGTGCACGCCGCGTCCATGCGCGCCGACGACGCCGGTGCCGTGGCAGTCGTCGAGCACGAGCAAAGCGCCGCTCGTCGCGGCAAGTGTCGCGAGTTCGCGCGCCGGCGCGATGCGACCGCGCGAAGGAAACACGGCGTCGCTCATCAACACCGTGCGGCGGCCGTCGCGTTCACCGAGCAGCTTGCGAAAGCGCTCGACATCGCCATGTGCGACCGCGATGACTTCGAGGCGCGCGAGCGCGGCGGCGTCGAACAGGCTCGCGTGCGAAGCTTCGTCGATCAGTGCTGTGTCGCGTTCGTCGGCTATCGCCTGTGCGAGCGCGAAATTCGCCGTGTAGCCCTCGGGCAGGAGCAACGCCGCCTCGAACCCGAGTCGTCGCGCGAGGTCCGCCTCGAGCCCTTCGTGCTCGCACGAGTTGCCGCTCGTCTCGCGCGATGCGCCCGCGCTTACGCCGCAACGCGCGGCGCCTTCGACGAGCGCTGCGACGACGCGCGGGTGGTGGGCGAGCCCGAGGTAATCGCAACCGCCGAAGTAGAGCAGCTCGCGACCGTCGATTTCGACCGTCGACGCGCTGCTGCGCGCGATGGAAAGCCGCGTCATCGCCCGCTAACGACGCACGCCGGCGTCGGAGCACGCCGTCATGGGGATCGTCGCCATCGTGTGCAGGCCCGGTGTCGCGGCGAGCAGCGGACGCAGCGCGTTGAGCGCGATCGCCGAGGTCGCCGTGTCGCCGTGCACGCCGCCGTGGATCACCAAATCGAGCGGCGGATCGGCGTCGAGGAACACGCGGTCGCGCGCTTCGGCTTGGCCGATCGCCGCCTGGAATTCGTAACGCAGCACGCTCACGCCGCCGACGATGCCCTCGGCGGTCTGACGCACGCCGGCGGCGTGGCCGCAGGGAATGCGGCCGAGCGCACAGTCGAGATCGCGCAC
>CAYHRR010000050.1:8098-13757 GCA_964358875.1 uncultured Planctomycetaceae bacterium
GATCGTCTCGCTCCAGCGCTCGACCTCGAAGCCCAAGTAGTGCGCGACGAAATGCAAGGACTCGCCCAGGCCGACATGGCGCAGCCAACCGGCGTCGACCGCGCGCTGGAAGGCCTCGCGATCGAGACCGGCGCCGATCTTTTTCTGGAACGGCACGCGCCGCGTCGTCGCATCTTGAATGCGTTGGATCAGCACGCCGCGCACCGAGCTGCACACCGCGCTGGCGAACACGGGCAACGCGTCCATCAAGAAGCCCGGATTGATGCCGGTGCCGAGCAACTGCGCGCCGCTCTCCTTGGCGCGCAAGTCGAGCTCACGCGCCAGCGCCGGATGACGCAGCCACGGGTAGATCAGCTCCTCGCAAGTCGACACCGCCGACACGCCGCGTTCGAGCAACGCGCGAAACGTCTCGGCGCATTGGCGCAGATCCGAGCTGGTCGTGACGAGCGCGACGTCGATGCCTTCCCAATCCGTGATTTCGTCGAGCGTCGCAGCGATGCGCAGGTCCGGTGCGCCCGGCACCAACTCGCCGAGCTTGCGCCCGGCGACGCCGCGCGCCGGATCGACGGCGGCGACCGTCGCGCCGAGGCGTCGCGCGAGCAGATCGCGCTGGATGCGCAGTCCCAAAGGACCGAGACCGACGTGCAAGATGCGCAGATTCACTGGGGGAGCGAGCTTCGGGCCGTGGGGCGAAAAATGTCGCGGCAGTATAGGTGCGCGCGCCGGACGCGGCCAACGCGGACGCGCAGCGCGGCGCGACGCTTCACGCATGCGCCGAGCGAGTTGGTGCGACAGCGTGCGCCGCTTCGCTCGCGCAGTGACGGAAACGTTGCGTGCGCGCGCTCCCGACGAACGAACGCGCGCTTGCTTTTGGCGGCGGCGTCGATGGGATAGCGACCGCGATGGCGCTCCAGCTCGAATCGGTCACACGGCGCTATGGCGAGCAACTCGCGCTCGACTCCGTGTCCGTCCATGTGCGCGACGGTGATTGCTACGGCTTCATCGGCCACAACGGCGCAGGCAAGACCACAGCGATGCGCATCGCGCTCGGGCTGCAACGGCCGGACTCAGGACGAGTGTGGGTCGACGGCTTCGACGCGGCGCGGCATCCGAGCGAAGCGCGCGCGCGGCTCGGCGGGCTGATCGAGACGCCCGGGTTCCATCCGCAGCTCGACGGCGCCGCGAACTTGTGTTTGCTCGCGCGTTTGCAGGGCCTGTCGAAGCAAGCTGCGGCGCTCGAAGCGCGACGCCTGCTCGAACTCGTGGGGCTCGAGCACGTCGGCGCGAAACAAGTCCACGCGTATTCGCAAGGCATGCGTCAGCGTCTGGGCATCGCGCAAGCCTTGATCGGCCGGCCGCGCTACGTGCTGCTCGACGAACCGACGAACGGTCTCGATCCGCAAGGCATCGCGGAGATCCGCGTGATCTTGCGCCGCCTCACCGAAGACGAGGGACTGACGGTGCTGCTTTCGAGCCACCAGTTGCACGAGATCGCGGACTTGTGCAATCGCATCGGCGTGATGCACCGCGGCAAGCTCGTCGTCGAAGCCGAGACGCGTGCGCTGCTCGAAAGTGCGCCGGGCAGCTACGAGCTCGCGACGAGCGACGATGCGCGCGCGCTGCAATTGCTCGCGGCGCACGGCATCGCCGGGCAGGCGCGCAGCGGCGGCGGTCTCGAGTTGCAACTCGGCGGACGGTCGCCGGGCGAGGTGGCGCGGCTCGTCGTCACCGGCGGTCTCGAGTTGCAGCGCTGCGGCGTGCACGCGCCGAGCCTCGAAGAGATCTACCTGCGCTATGCGCGCGGCGAAACGATCGTCGCTCCGCTCACCCCGCTTGCATCGCTCGCGGCGACCGGTGCGACGTCCGAAGACGTGCCGCCGCAGGAGCGACGCGCACCGCCTGGTGCGCTGCTACGTGTCGCGCGTTACGAAGCGTCGCGTTGGCTGGCGAAGAAGCGCTTCGTCGCGCTGCTCGCACTGCCGGCGCTCGCAGGGGCGGCTGCAGTATCGATGGCGAAGAGCGGCGCGCTCGAGCAACAGGCGCGGGTCGCAGCCGGTGAGTTGGCGAGCGCGACGGCGATGACGGCCTTTCAAACCTCGGCCATGGCGTTGAAAACCGGCTTGCCGTTGCTCGCCTTGATCGTCGCCGGATTCGCGAGCCAGATGATCGCGGGCGAACTCGCGCGCGGCACGCTGCGCAACGTTTTGTTGCGACCGCACACGCGTTTGCAGGTCGTCCTCGGCAAAGCGCTCGCGGGCGCGGGCTTCACTCTGTTCGCGTACGCGCTGCTCGTCGCGAGCGCCGTCGCGCTCTCCGCGTGGAGCTTCGGCTTCCACGACCTCGTCGAAATCCTGCCCGGCGGGCAGACCTATCCGTTGATCTCGGCGAGCGAGTTGTGGCCCGAGCTGCAGCGCGCGCTGCTCGCCATGCTCGCACCGTTGCTCGGCTACTTCGCGCTCGGATTCGTCGCCGGCTCCTTCGCGCGCACCGCCGCAGGTGCGCTCGGCCTCGCGCTCGGAGCGCACCTCGCGCTCGATCTCGCGCGCAGCATCGCGCGCGGTTTCGGGACCGAGGGCTGGCTCCTGTCCGCGTACCTACCTTCGCCGCTGGGCGACACGTCGTACCTCCACGTGTATGCGGACCGCGCCGAAGGCATCAGCAACTCCGTCTTCGATTTCGATGCGCGCTGGTTCGCGTTCGTACCGCAAGACGTCGGCGTTCCGCTCGCATGGTGCGGCGCGTGCATCGTCGTCTCCGCTCTGTTGCTCGCGCGTCGATCGGTGCCATGAAGAAACTCATCTGCGTTCTAGCGTCGGCGTGTTGGCTTGCGGCGTGCGTGACGAGCGACTTGCCGCGGACGAGTCCGCCGCTCGCGCGCATGCAGGAGCCGCTCGAATGGATGGACGAGCCTGAGGACGAACAGGAGCGCGCGACGCTGCCCGCAGGTTCGTTCACCGGCATCGTCGTCGGAGATGCGCGGACTTCGCTCGACGAACTGCTCGGCGAGCCGCAAGGCGTGTTGGTGACCGAGGTCGTCGAGAACTCGCCGGGCGCAGCGGCGGGTGTGGAGGTCGGTGACGTGATCGTCGAGGCCGGTGCGACGAAGGCCGCCGCGCTGCACTGGCCGAGCGAGTGGCGGCGCCTCGAACTCGACCTCGCCCCGGGCGCCGAGTTGCAGTTGATCGTCGATCGCGCCGGACGCGAGTTCGAGTTCAGCGTCACGACGACGGCGCGGCTGCGTGCAGCGGCGCGCGAAGCAGGCGAGCGCTTTCGCGAAGAGGCGCGCACCGGTGTCGTCGTGCGCGCGGCGACGGAGGTTGAAGCGCGGAAGGCGGCGCTCGGACCGGGCGGCGGCGCGGTCGTCGTCGGACTGACGCTCGAAAGTCCGTGGCGCAGCGCAGGAATCGTGTACGGCGACGTGATCCGTGCAGTCGACGGAGTCGAGGTCGCGCATCCGCAGGTATTGCTCGATGCCGTGCGAGCTGCGCCCGACGGCGCAGTGCTGCAACTGGAGCTCATGCGTCGCGCCGCGCTCGTGAACGTCGACGCTCCGTTGACGAAGCGGCGCAGCCAAGTGCGCGAGATTTCGGTGCCGCTCTTGTTCAGCTTCGAGCGCGAGCGCGATTCGAGCGAGACCTCGATCCTGCTCGGCGCGTTGCGTGTGCGCAGCACGCCGGCTGCATGGGACGTGCGCGTGCTGTGGCTGATTTCGTTCGGCGGCGGCGACGCGGATCAGCTCGCCGTGGAGCGGCCGTGATCGCGTTTGCACCGCTTGCGCTGAGCACGTCGGCCTCGCTCGCGCTGAGCGCGACCGAATCGACCGCGCTGGTCGCCGGCGCAGCTGTGATGCAGAGCGCGAGCTTCGCCGAAGTGTCGACGCTGCAACTCGGCGCGGGATTCGAGGCCGACGAAGCCGTGCTCGCCGACATCGACGGCGACGGCCGGCGCGACGTGGTGATCGCCTCGCACGTCGAAGGCAAAGCGTTCGCGCGACGCTTGACGATGTGGCGTTCAGCGAGCGCCGGAGTCGCGTTCACAGCGGGCGAAACGCTCGACCTCACTCCCGACGTCGTCGCCTGGAGCACCGGCGACGTGCGCGCAGGCGGCGGCGACGAGATCGTGCTGTTCAACGCCGGCGGCGCCTATTCGTGGAGCGCGGCCGGTCCAGAGGAGCGGCGCCTGCAACGCATCGCCGAGGCGGAGTTCCTGTGGCAGCTCGCCGATCCCGAGCGCGCTTTCTGGTGGCGCGACGGCGTGCGCGACATCGACGGCGACGGCCTCGTCGACCTCGTGCTGCCGGAGCCCGACGGATTTGCGTGCGTCGTGCAGCGCCGGCCGAGCGTCGACGCAGGTGCGTGGGGCGTGCGGGCGCGCATGCGCGTTCCGGCGGACCAAGGCGACGACGGTGTGTGGGTCAGCGCTTCGACGCGCGAGGGCGCCGGCGTGCGCGGCAAGCGCACCGAGCGCGACATCTCGCTGCAAATCGGCGGAAGCGATCGGGCCGCCGATGCCGGGCCGGCGACGCTCGTGCAGGTCAACGAGAGCGCGCCGGCTCCGCAGTGGATCGATTGGGACGGCGACGGCGATCTCGACTTGCTCGCGCAAACTTCGCAGCGCCTGCACGTGTGGACGCAGCTCGAACGCGGGCGCTTTGCGAGCGAGCCCACGTTGTCGCTCGTCTTGCCGGTCGACGCGGACCGCGACCGCAAGCTTGACGCGTCGTACACCTCGCACACCACGGATCTCGACTTGGATCACAAGGCGGACTGCGTGATCTTCGCCGGCGACCGACGCTCGGAGGACGTGCGCACCCAGGGCTTGTTCTTCACGCAGGCCGGCGTGAAGGAAGGTCCGGAGTTGTTCGGAAACGACGGGCGTCCGAGCGCGCTGCTGGTGTTCGCGGGATTCGTGACCAGCCCGACCTTTCGCGATCTCGACGGAGACGGCTTTCCGGAACTCGTGCTGCGCACGGTGCGACCCGACATCATCGATCAGTTGCGCAGCGTCACGAACGAAGCGATCGACGCCGACCTGTACGTGTACCGCAACCGGCGCGGGACCTTCGCGCGTCAGCCCGACCTCGCCTGGCGCCATCCGATTCCGATCGAGCGCTTCGAACTCGCCGCAGAATTCTGCGGCGACCTCACCGGCGACGGCCTCTCCGAGCTGCTCGTGCGCGACGATCCCGAGCACGTGCGCGTCATGTACGTGCGCGCGCAACCGGGGAAGCCCGACGGCGCTTGGACGTTGATGGAGAAGCCGCTGTGGCAGCTCGACGTCGACGAACATGCGTCGCTCGAGCTGTTTCGAGCGAGCGGCGCGCGCGAGAAACCGGAGCTGCTCGTGATCGAGGCGCGCCAAGTGCTGCACGTGAGGTTCCCGTGATCCCGATGTGCCTCGCTCTGCTCGTTCAAGTCGCTGCGGCCGCCTCGCCCGTCGACGCTCAATCGCGAGTGATCACGATCGATCCTGCGTTCGAAGTCGCCGATCACCGCATCGCGGACTGCGACGGTGACGGTCGCGCGGAGTTGATCGTCGTCGCGCGTGACGGTCGCGTGCGCACGTGGCGGCCGTTGGAGAGCACGCAGCCGCCGCAGGCGCGCGGTGAATTGACCTTGCCGGCGCCGAACCACGTCTTGCTCGACATCGCCACCTGAAA
>CAYHRR010000051.1:0-13746 GCA_964358875.1 uncultured Planctomycetaceae bacterium
CTTGATGTCGCCCGACGTCGTGCGCGGCACGCTGCTGTCGAACCGCAAGATCGCTGCGGGAACGCACGGACTCGAAGACCTCACCGTCGAGGTCTTGCGCCACTACGGAATTCCGCCCGGCCCCGGCATGCAGGGCCACGCGGTGCTCGAAACCACTTCACATTGAAAGGCCGACGGACATGTTCGGGAACGCCAACAAGATCAAGCTCGACCCCGCCCTCATCGCGCGCTGCAAGCAGATCGCCGAGAAGGCCGGCTACGCGTCGCACGAGGAATTCATCGTGCACATCATCGAGAAGGAACTCGCGCTGTTCGAAGGCGCGAGCACCGACGCGGACATCACCGAGAAGCTGCGCGGCCTCGGCTACATCAGCTAGCGACGCGCTCCACCGGATCCCCACGCGATGAACGCATTGAACCGCGCGCTGACGGCGTTTTTCGACGCCGTGTTGACGCCGCTCGAGTACCTCGGCCACGCCACGGCGCTGATTGTGATCAGCGCGATCTTCGGCGTGCTCGCGTTGCTCGTGTTCAAGCACATCTCGTGGCAGAAGGGCATCAAGGCTTCGAAGGACCGCATCAAAGCGCACATGATCGAGATCCGTCTGTACCAGGACGATCTCGTCGTCGTCGCCTCAGCGGTGTCCAAGGTGGTGCTGCGCAACCTGCAATACCTCGGCCTCAACTTCGGACCGATCGTGCCGCTCGCGATCCCGTTCATGTTCGTGTCGGCGCAGTTCGTCGTGCGCTACGCCTACGATCCGTTGCCGATCGCGGCGCCCAATGCACTCGTGCGCGCGGGAGCAGGCACGCTGCTCACGATCGAACTCACGCGCGAGCATGCCGGCGACTTGAAGGACTTGCGCGTCGTGCTGCCGCCCGGTTTGAAGGCCGTTTCGCCGCTCGTGCGCGTGCCGGGCGAGCGCAAGGCCTTCCAAGAGTTCGTCGCGATCGCGCCGGGCACCCACGAAATCACGCTGGAAATCGCTGCGGTGCGCGAGATCAAACTCGTCGTCGCCGGAAGCGAGCCGACACGCACCATGCAGCCGCGCCGCGTGTCGTCGAGTGATTGGCTCGCCGTCACCGACGCCGACCGCTGGCCGGTCCTGTGGCCCGCCGAGCCCGCATTTTCTTCCGACTCGCCCTTCCGCGTCGTGTCGATCGCCTACCCGGCGCACGAGCTGCCGTGGTTGCCCGACGGCGAGTTCGGCATCTTGCTCGCGATCGTGCTCGCCTCGATGTTGTTCGGCGCGGTTGCCCTCAAGCCGTTGGGCGTGCAGATTTAGGAGATGTTCTCTCCGCTGGTCGAACGAGCGTTGGCGACGGCCATCGCCGCGCACGCCGGGCAAAGTCGCAAGTCGGCCGAGCCGGTGCCCTACGTCGTGCATCCGCTGCACGTCGCGATCCTGCTCGCTCGCTGGGGGCAAGACGACGAGGTCGTGGCGGCGGGGTTGTTGCACGACGTCGTCGAGGATTGCCCCGACTATTCCGCGGAGCGCATCGAGCTCGAGTACGGCCGGCATGTCGCGAAGATCGTCGCCGAGCTCACCGAGGACAAGTCGAAGACCTGGGACGAGCGCAAGCGCGCCGCGATCGATCACGTGCCGCACATGTCGCCGCAAGCCGCGACGGTGAAGTGCGCCGACAAGCTGCACAACCTGCAATCCCTCGCCGGCGAACTGCGCGCGTGCGTTTCGCCCGACGACGTGTGGAAGCGCTTTCGCCGCGGCCGTGCGCGCACTTTGGCGATGTCGAACGAGCTCGTGGAGGCGTTGTGCGAACGCGTCGAGCCCAAGGTCGCGCGCCTATTGCGTGCGGCGCTCAAAGCGGTCGTCGACGCCGACAACGCCGCGCACGAGCGCACGGTTCCGACGCGCGATTAGGCGACGGCGTGCCGCGCATCGAAGCGCGTCCATTCACCGTGACGCCTTCGTTCAAGCCGTCAGCGCTACCGAACTGCTCAGCGCCGTAGTTCACGCCGATCGCGCTACCGAAATCGCCGTCGAGCTTCAGGCGAGCAACGCGCCGGAGGCGGCGAGCGCGGACAACACCCGCGCGCGCAACTCCGGACGACACACGACGAGCTCGTGGTTCTTCGGATCGGGCCGGTTGTAGACGTGCTCCTCGCCGCGCAGCTTGCACACGCTCCAACCGAGCGCGCGCGCCACGGTCTCCGGCGCGCAGGTATCCCATTCCTTCAAGCCCTTCTTGTGCACGTAGACATCGGCGTGGCCGAGCACGAGGCGCGCGACCTTGAAGCCCGCGCTGCCGCACGGCTGTGGGCGGCCCGCGCCGATCAGGTCACCGAAACGGCCGATCCACTCCGGCGTGTGACTGCGCGACACGACGATGCGCGGAGCCGACGGTCCGACGCTGTCGCCGCGCACGAGCTCGCCCGTGCCGACGATGCCGGCGCGTTCGCGACCCGCGACAGCGACGCCCCACACGACGCTTCCGACGCTCGGCAACGCGACCGCGGCGAGCGCGCAGCGACCGTCGATGACGAGCGCGACGTGGACGGCCCAGTCCTCGCGCAGCTCGCTGAACTCGCGCGTTCCATCGAGCGGATCGACGATCCACACGCGGCGCTTCGCCAAGCGCTGCGGCGAATCGACGGTCTCCTCGCTCAACACGCCGTCGTCGGGGTAGCGGCCGCGAATCAAGCCTTGCAGCAGGCCGTCGGCCGCTTGGTCGCCGACATCGGCGAGCGTTTCACCCTGCCAGCGTCCGGCTCCGCGCAGCGCCAGCACGCGCTGTCCCGCGCTGCGTGCGGCGTCGATGGCGAAGGCGAGGTCACGTTCGATGTCGGAGTCGCGCAGGTCGTTGGTCATCGCGCCTTGATGTCATCGCGAACGGGTCGGCGTCAAGCGTGTGTGCGCCGACGTGTGCAAATTGTCGTGGAAGTGTCGCGCGCGCCGCGTACGCGCGAGCAACGCAGTCATCGAGCTCGCGGTGACTCGGTAAGCGCGCGTGTCGCCACGTAACGGCACGTACAGCGCAGCGTGAGCCTTGCGCAGCTTCACAAGCTGCTGCGCACCCGGTGCGGCGAGGCGTTGTACATGTCTCGCCGGGCGATTCGCGCGATGCGCAGGCAGGCCATCGACGCGCTCGGCGCGAACCTCGAACCGTGGAGCTGAAATGAAGACCCTCGTAACGACCTTCACTCTCGCCTTGTGTGCGCCGGCCGTGGCGCAAACGAACAGCCTCGATTTCAGCGCGCACGTGCAGCGCTGTGCGCAGCTCGACGACGGCGGCATCTTCGACGTCGTGAGCGGAACATGGACGCCGCCGGTGCCGGGCGGCGCGCAACTCGCGACGCCGGGCGTCGTCTACAACAACACCTGCATCCCGGCGGCATACATCGACTGGTTCTCGGCCTTCAACAACGAGGTGTGGCTCGACTGGGCGCGCATGCCGAGCGCGAGCTCGCCGGCGCCCGCGACCGGCACGCTCAACCGCAATCACATCGGCTCGATCGTCGTCGGCTACTGCACGACGGACACGGACACTTCGCTCGGCGGCACGGGCACGTCGATGCGCATCTACCTGTACGAGGACTATGACGCGTGTACGGGTTTCGCGGCCGCAGGCGCGCCGACGGCCGTCTACACACTGACAGGCATGCCCGGCACGCTGACGCCGGGAAGCGTGCGTTGCCTCGCGTTGACGATCAGCCTCGCGGGCATCGAAGCCGACCTGCTCGCGGATGCCGACGGCGCCTATCAGGGCGGAAGCCCGAACAACGACACCTTCGGCATCGGGCTCGAGCTCTTCAATCAGGCGGCGACGACGCTCGCGACGGTCGGCGGTTTCGTGCTGGCCGGAGACATCACGGCTCCCGGCAATTGCGGAGCGGGCGACGGCACTTACTACCTCAATCCCGGCACGCTCGCGGGCAGCGGACTCGACAACACGGACGCGATCTACCTCGACGATCCTGTGACGCCGGCCAACAGCGGATGCGGCAACTTCGGCGGCCCGCCGAACAACCCGCACGCCGGTTTCTACATCCGCATGACGGGCGATCTCGACGATTGCAATGCGAACCAACAGCCCGACGCCTTCGATCTTTCGAGCGGCGCGAGCTTCGACCTCAACCTCAACGGCATCCCCGACGAATGCGAGCCGCCGGTCGTCGTCGCCTACTGCACGTCGAGCACGACGTCGCACGGTTGCATTCCGTCGATCTCAGGCACCGGCACGCCGAGCGCGTCGGCGGTCAACGGATTCACGATCTCGATCGCGAGCGTCGAAGGTTTGCAGTCGGGGCTGATTTTCTACGGCATCGACAACACCGGCTTCACGCCGCTGCCTTGGTCGGCCGTCAGCACGAGCTTCATGTGCGTGAAGAGTCCCTTCGAGCGCACGCCGGTGCAGAACGCGGGCGGGACGCTGTTGCAGTGCGACGGTGCGCTGTCGATCGATTGGAACGCCTTCCGCGCGACACATCCGGCGGCGCTCGGCAATCCGTTCTCCGCCGGCGCGCAGTGTTTCGCGCAAGGTTGGTTCCGCGATCCGCCCGCATCCAAGACGACCAACCTGAGTAACGCGTTGCAGTTCGGCCTCGCGCCCTGAGGTTCCCAGCCCACCGTCGCTTCTTAGAGCAGTTGCGGCGGTGTTTTGATGAGTGAAGGGGAGAGGCACCGCCTGCGCGGTGCCTCTCGTTCATTAAGGAGTTGCTTCAGCCAGGGGCCGCACCGCGAGGCGGCGAGAGCACTCTCCTCGAGAGCTGCTACGGCTTCGCGCGCGGGCCCGACCAGGCGCTGAAGCCGCCTTCGAGGTTGTGCAAGTTGGTGAAGCCGTGTTGCACGAGCATCTCGCAGGCGGCGACCGAGCGACCGCCGCTGGCGCAGTACACGAGCATCGTCGCGCCGTCGCGCGGCAGTTCCTTCAGGCGCGCCTCGAGCTCGTTGACCGGAATCAACAGCGCGCCGGGAATGATGCCGAGCGCAGTTTCGCCCGCCGTGCGCACGTCGATGAGTCGCACGCCGCCACGCTGCGCGAAGGCGACGCCGTCGCCGGGCGACACGTCGGACCACAGGCGGCCTTCGAGGATCTGTTCGCGCGTCAGCTTGCCGCCTTCGGCGAGCACGGCGACGTGTTGCTTCAACACTTCGATCTGCGCGCCCGCCTGGTCGTTCATACTGTCGGCGCGCCGCGCGGCGCCGCGTTCGATCTCGTCGAAGCGCGCGGCTGCGTTGCTCGACTTGGCGAGCGCCGCGAGAGCGATGAGCAAGGCGACGATCGCGACGACAAGTGCGGCGGTGATCATGGCGTTCGATGCGCGCTAAATGCGCGGCCGGAAGACGGCGATGCTCGCCGTGTAGCCGTGCAAGAAATTGCGGCCGCCGATCGGACCGATCTCGCCCTGCGCAAAAAAGCCCGCCACGGGAACTTGCTTGTCGAGGCCGACTCGCACGCAGGTGATGTCGTGATCGGGATTCTCGAACATGCGCGAGCCGCGACCGTTGCACGAGAAGAGCAGCGCGCCGGCACCGTGCGGATCGCGCGTTCGATCGAGCGCGCCGCCGCCCTGCGTGGCCATCAGTTGCGTCAAGTCCTCGGTAGCCGAGGCCGCATCGCGCACGAGGAACTGCACGGTCTGTCCGCGGCGCAGCACATCGGTGATCGCGATGGCCTTCTCGGGCTTCGCGGCGCCGCGCACGTTGCGCACCAGGAAATCACCGCGCTCGAACGTGCTCTTCGACGCATCGACGGCGACGCCGATGAACGGCGCGCGCTGGAAGAGCTTGCGGTCGACGGGCTCGAGTTCATGGATCGTTTCCATCAAGACGTCGAGCGCCGGCTTGCCGCCGAGCTTGTGCACCATGAACTCCTGACAGGCCGTGACGACCCACGGTTTGCCGACCGGTCGACAGCCCTGACTGACGACGGAGCGCACCTCGATGCCGCCTTCGAGCACGACTCCGATCGCGCCCGCGGCGAGCATGCCGCCGGCGGTGATCAATAGGTTCTGACCTGGGCCCATGCCGCCGCTCGCCATGCCGCCGACGGCGGGCACGCCGGGGAAGGCGTCGTTGAGGCGCTTCAAGAACTCGTCCATCGGGAACGAGTACGGATCACCGAGCAACAGGATCGACGCGCGCGACGCATCTTGGATGTCGGGCAGGTTGTCGAACGTGACCTGCTGTTCCGGGCCGACCTTCGCCGTGACTTGAAAGGGCCGCAGCACCGTGCCCGGCAAAGCGGCGCACCACACCGACAGAGCGGGTTGGTCTTCGACTTCGCGATCGCCGCCGATGATGCTCTCTCCGGTGCAGCCCACGACGACCTGAGCGCCGAACGCGCGGCCCAAGCGCGCGCCGAGTTGTTCGAGCGCGCCGCCGTAGTGGTGCGACACGAACACGGCGCACAGGTCTGCGTCGCGCGTGCCGAGCACCTCGCGCACGCGCTCGATGACCTGCTCTTCGGCCTTGGCGGCGTTGGGATCGATCGACAGTGCGCTGGCGAAGCGCGGTTCAGCTCGGCTCGTCATGGATGTTGCGCGGCATGGTATCGGTGCGCCGCGGCCGCGTCCGATCCGCCTCGCTCGAATCGAACGAGTTTCGATTGGCCGTCACGCCGCAGGATTCGCGCTGACGCGACACGCCTCGAGGCCGGCTCGAATCAGTTGACGACGACGGCGAGCGGCGACGGCGCGACACCTTGGAAGCTCGTCGTCGTGATCGAAGCGAGGCCGCTCGCGACGCCGATCAACGCTCCGCCTTCGTTGACGGTTGCGGCCGCAGGGTTCGACGAAGACCAATCGACGAGCGTCGTGACCACGCGCGACGCGCCGTTCGCGTAATGCGCCACGGCCTTCACCGTCGCGCGCTCGCCGGCCGAGCAACTCGTCGGCCCGACGATGTCGATCGCGACGATGCTCGGCGCGTTTCCCGCGAGCACTTGGATCGCTCCCGTCGCCGCTTCGCTGACGGTCAGGCCGCGCACGAAGTTGACGACCTTCAAGCGTTTGACGCCGAGGGTGTCGATACCGCCGTAGCTGTTGACCACGCCGCGGCCGTCGAAAAACTCGTAATTGCCGGGTGACAAGCAATAGTCGATGCGCTGACCGCCGGTCGTCGGCGGTATCGCCGAGAAGGCCAGGAACGCACTCGACGGTTCGAAAGCGAGATAGCCGTCCTCGGGAATCGAGTAGGCGACGCCGTTCGCGCTGACGTTCCAATTCGTCGTGGCGTGATTCACGTACACAACGAGCCCGCTTTCATACGCGAGGCGCACTTGAGCGTCGCGGAACGAGTCCGTGGTCTCGGTTTGGAACAGCACCGTTTCGAAACTCGCGAGCGCGCCGTTGTGGAAATAGCGCACGTTCGCGAGCGGCGAGTCGAGATAGCGCTCCTGCAAGGCCTTGAGCGCGTAGTGCTCCTTGATCATGTCGGCGTAGAGCAGCATGTTCCCCGGCGAGCCGAACGGACCGCTGGTCATGAAGAACGAGGCGTGGCCGTAGGTCACTTCATAGGCGCGGTAGCGGTCGAGCGCGGCCTCGGAGAGCGGATAGATCGGCGTGCCGTTGCTCTGCACCATCCCGCTGTCGGAGCGACTGAAAAAACGGTCGTAGAAGCCGTTGCCGTGATTGCACTGCAAGGGCTTCATCACGCGCAGCTCGAACTCGGGGATCACCGGCCACACGGTCGGCGAGCGCGGATCGTTCAAAGCGAGTTGCCACGCGGAAACGCCGGCGCCCGTGTTGATGACGCGCTGCACGCTGTCGCAATAGCCGGCCCACAACCACTCGTGATTCGAACCCTGCGTTGCGATCGAGCCTTCGCCCATCAGCGGACCCTCGAGCGTGTCCTGCATCGCGCGCATCCACTGTTTGTCGGCCAGGATCGCGTCGTGCATCGTCGCCGCCAGGCCCGAACCGAACGTCTCGTCGATGTGGTTGCCGTCGGCGCCGCGCGACGGGCTCGCGTAGGTCTGGATGTCGAGGTACGCGAGGCTCAAGCCGTAGTTCTGTTTGACGCTCAGCGTTTCGCGCGCCGCGTGGATCGCGCTCGCCGTCGCCGCCAGCAGCGGAATGCCGTTTTGGAACGACACGTTCGCCTGACCCGTATTGCGGCGCGCGATGTGCGCCGAGTTGTAGATCGAGCCGGGCGCCGACGTCGGCATTTGCGCGAAGGCTGTATAGGCACCGAACGGATGCCCAAGCGTGCGAGCGGTCGCTGCGAGACTCGCGAACGTCAGTTGATCGTGCGCCGGAAACCAGTCCGGTCCGACGTTTTGCAGCGCCGGCGCATCATCTGCGGATGACGTCCATGTGTTGAAGCAATACAGCGCGAGGTCGTCGAGGCCCCAACTGTCGAATTGCAGCAGGTGCGTTTTGTAATCGAGCCACGAGGTCGTCCGCTGCGCGAGCAACACGACTGTGCGCGGCTCCAGCAGCTCGCGGTAGGGCGACGCCTCCTGCTGCGGCGCGAGCAGCACGTCCTTGACGTGTGTGGAAATCGCGACGCGCCACGTGTCCTTCAACGACGCCGAAAGGAAGCCCGACGAGTTGGGCCGATAGCGCGCCGAAGTGTTCATGCTGAAATCGATCGAACTCGCGCTCGGCACCACCGCGGCGTTGTCGGGCATGATCCAGTCGCCGGCGTTCGACTGGAACATGTCGAGCGTGCTGCCCAGGAAGTAGTGGCGCGCACCGTTCTGGAACAGGATCACCGGCGTCGAGAGTGCGCCTAGCATCAGCACGAGTCGCGGGTCGTCCGTGCCTTGCGTCGGCCCCGTGTACAGGCCGGTGTATCCGCCGTTGTAGATCAGCGCGTGATCGAGATCCTCGACGGTGATCGAAAGCACGATGCCCTCGAGTTTGAACGTGTGCCTCCGGTGCCGAATGCCGCAGGCGGGCACCGTGTCCGTGTAGTCGAGCGCTACCGAATTCGGCGACATCACCTCGCCCGTCAGCACTGTGAACGGCGCGAGGTTGAGCGGCAGGTAATTGTGATTCGTCGTGTCGTGAAAGGTCGGTCCGCCGACTGTGATCGGAAAGCTGTCGCTGTAGCGCTCCCAAACGCGAATCACGCCTCTGCGCACATCGTTGTCCGCGACGTCGATTTGGTAGTCGACGCCGGCTTGCGGTCCGCGAAAGCTCAGGGAATAGACGGAGCCTGTTTTGCTGACGGAGACGCGACCGCTCAGCTCGGCGCCGCGCAGGGTCAACGTGTCGCGCGTCGCCGCTTGCGCATTCGCGCTTGCCGGTGCGAACACCGCGGCACACACGAGCGCCGTCATCATCGAAAGGTGTCGCAGCATGGTGTCGTCCTGTTGGAAGCGCGAGTTCGAGGCGACCATGAGGCTCGCGGCGCCACGTTAGCGCGGCAGCGCTCCGCAGTGCGTAACAGCGGCTTCATCGAGTCGCAGCGAGCGCGCTCGGGTCGCGTCCACGCTTTCTCACATGAGCGCTGCCGACTCGAGTCGCTCTCTCTCTCGCGCCGCCATTCGCCGTCGGTGCGCGTCCGCTACGCAATCCGCCGTACCGGCGCCGCTGCCTCGTGAGTTTCACGGCACAGGCGACGCGTCTTGCGCAGGACGCGCGCTAGAATCCTCGCGCTTCGTGCTCGGCGGTCTGCGAATGCGACGGACCGACGATCACGGCGCGGCGGCTCAAAAACGAGCCGTTTTTCATCCATCACGAGGATCCGTCGGTTCATGAGCCAAACACCTGCACGAGACGCTGGGTCGCTGCAACAGTTCGAGAACGTCGTGATTCGCTTCGCCGGTGACTCCGGCGACGGCATGCAGATCACGGGCAACCAGTTCACGCACACCTCGGCCGTGATCGGCAACGATCTCGCGACGTTCCCGGACTATCCGGCCGAAATCCGCGCTCCGGCCGGCACGCGCCCGGGCGTGTCGGGCTTCCAAGTGCGCTTCAGCTCGGCGGACATCCACACGCCCGGCGACGCGCCCGACGTGCTCGTGGCGATGAACCCCGCCGCGCTGATCGTCAACATCAAGGACTTGAAGCCGGGCGGCATCCTGGTCGTCAACACCGGCCAATTCAGCGACGGCGATCTCAAGAAGGCGGCGCTGGCGAAGAACCCGCTGACCGACGGATCGCTCGCGGGCTATCGCGTGATCGAGATCGACATCAACAAGCGCGTCACCGAAGCGCTCAAGGGCACGCCCTTGTCGTCGAAGGAAGTGCAGCGCTGCAAGAACTTCTACACGCTCGGTTTGATGTATTGGCTCTACAACCGGCCGCTCGAAACGACGTTGAAGTGGCTCGACGAGAAGTTCGCGAAGAAGCCCGAGCTCGCCGAAGCCAACAAGCTCGCCATGCACGCCGGCTACAACGCGGGCGACATCCAAGAGTTCTTCCAGGGCCGGTACGAAGTCGCACCGTGCACTTCGATGCCCAAGGGCACCTACCGCAACATCATGGGCAATGACGCGGTCGCTTTGGGCCTCGTCGCCGGCGCGCAACTCGCCGGTTTGCAACCGTTTCTCGGTTCGTACCCGATCACTCCGGCTTCGAGCATTCTCGAAGCGCTCGCCGCGCTGAAGAACTACGGCGTGATCACTTTCCAGGCCGAGGACGAGATCGCCGCGATTTGCTCCGCACTCGGCTCCGCTTATGCGGGCTGCTTGGGCATCACCACGACCTCGGGCCCCGGCATGGCGCTCAAGACCGAATGCATGGGACTCGCCGTGTCGGTCGAATTGCCGCTGGTCATCGTCAATGTCCAACGCGGCGGCCCCTCGACGGGACTCCCGACCAAGACCGAGCAGGCCGACTTGATGCAGGCGATTTTCGGTCGCAACGGCGAAGCACCGATACCGGTGATCGCCGCCTCGATGCCGTCGGATGCTTTCGACTGTGCGATCGAAGCGTGTCGCATCGCGACGCAGTACATGACGCCGGTGATCCTGCTGACCGACGGCTACATCGCCAACGGCGCCGAGCCCTGGCGTTTGCCGAAGGTCGACGATTTGAAGCCGTTCCCGGTCAAATTCCTCACGGAAGTACCGGCCGACGGATTCCTGCCCTTTGCGCGCAACGAGAAGAATGCGCGCCCCTGGGCCAAGCCCGGTACGCCCGGTCTCGAGCACCGCATCGGCGGCATCGAGAAAGCGCACCTGACGGGCAACATCAGCTATGACCCCGAGAACCACGAGTTCATGTGCAAGCTGCGCCAGCAGAAGGTGATGGGTATTCGCGAGTCGATCCCGACGCCGCCGGTCGTCGGCGACGCCTCGGGCGATGTGCTCGTGCTCGGCTGGGGTTCGACGCGCGGCGCGATCACGAGCGCGGTCGAAGAACTGCACAAGAAGGGCCGCAAGAAAGTCTCGCAGCTGCACCTGCGTCACATGTGGCCGCTGCCCAAGGGCCTCGAGAACATCTTCGCCAACTTCCGCGCCGTGCTCGTGCCCGAAATGAACTTGGGCCAGCTCGTGCGCGTGCTGCGCAGCGAATACCCGCAACACAATTTCATTAGCTACCCGAAGATCCAAGGGCAGCCGTTCCGCACGTCCGAAATCGTCAACAAGATCGAAGCGATCCTGGAGAAATAGCCATGGCCGATGCACAAACGCTGACGAAAAAGGACTTCAAGTCGGACCAAGAGGTGCGCTGGTGCCCGGGGTGCGGCGATTACGCCGTGCTCAATTGCGTGCAAGGCGTGATGGCGCAACTCGGCATCCCGCGCCACCAACTGTGTTTCGTGTCGGGCATCGGCTGTTCGAGCCGCTTCCCGTATTACATGAACACCTACGGCATCCACTCGATCCACGGTCGGGCGCCGGCCTTCGCGACGGGTGTCAAGACGGCCAACCCCGACATGACCGTGTGGCTCGCGACCGGTGACGGCGACGGCTTGTCGATCGGCGGCAATCACATGGCGCATGTGCTGCGTCGCAATGTCGACATCAAGGTGTTGCTCTTCAACAACGAGATTTACGGCCTGACCAAGGGTCAATATTCGCCGACCTCGCCGCAAGGCTTGAAGACCAAGACCTCGCCGATGGGTTCGATCGATCGGCCCTTCGATCCGGTGAGCTTTGCGCTCGGCTGCGGAGCGACCTTCGTCGCGCGCACGATCGACACGCACCAAAAGCACATGGAACAAGTGCTGCTCGCCGCCGCGCACCACAAGGGCACGGCCTTCGTCGAGATCTACCAGAACTGTGTGATCTTCAACGACGCGTGCTTCGACGCGTTTGCCGACAAGCTCATCCGCGACGAGAAGACGATCGATTTGCGGCCGGGTCAGCCGATGGTGTTCGGCAAGGCGCTCGACAAGGGCATCAAGATCGACGGTTGGGAACCGAAGATCGTCGCGGCGGCCGAAGCCGATATTTGGCGCCACGACACGCACTCCGCCGGACCGGCTTTTGTGATGTCGCAGCTCGACTCGAATCCTGAAATGCCGCGACCGATCGGAATCTTCCGCACGGTGACCGCGCCGACCTTCGAAGTCGAAGTGCACAAGCAACTCAAGAAGGCCGAGTCGGTCAAAGGCAAAGGCACGCTCGAAAAGCTGCTCTATTCCGGCGAGACGTGGACGGTGAGCTGAGGTCGCAGCTCGCGAACACATCGAACGCCGCGTCGGATCGATTCCGGCGCGGCCCTCGTGTGTTCTCGAGTTGCGCTACGCGAGCTTCGCGATATCGCGCAGCATGCGTACGTTCGCGACGGAGCCGACGTCGACCTTCACGTCGCGTTGCTTGACGTCGATGCCGTAGGTCGCTGTCTCGCGGATGAACGGCTCGCGATCTTCTCCGGCCGCGAAGTCGCGCACGTCGCAGTCGTGCAGCAGCGCGCTGAACGGATCGGCGCTGTCGAAGCGACCGATCACCACGCGGCCCGTGCGCGTCTCGACGACGATGTTGAGTCCGTGCGGAGCGTCTTGGAGCTGCATGGCGGCGGACTCTATCATCCGCGGTCCACCATGAAGCTCCGCGATACCGGCGTCATCTGGCAGAACGGCGAGTTCCTCCCGTGGAGCCGGGCCACCGTGCACGTCGCGACGCACGCGATGCACTACGCGTCGAGCGTTTTCGAAGGCCTGCGTTCCTATGCGACGCCGCGCGGCACGGCGATTTTGCAGCTCGACCCGCACGTTCGGCGCTTGATCGATTCGTGCCGCGTCGTCGGCATGGAAGTGCCGTGGAGCGAGGCGCAACTGCGCGAGGCGATCGTCGAGTGCGTGCGCCGCAACGGTTACTCGGCGAGCTACATCCGCCCGCTCGTGTATCGCGGCTACGGCCAGCTCGGCGTCGATCCGACGAATTGTCCGGTCGAGGCCGCGATCATCGTGATCGAGCACGGCGCGCACTTCGGCGCGGACGCGCTCGAACACGGTATCGACATGTGCGTTTCGAGTTGGAGGCGCGTGGCGCCCGACACCTTGCCTGCGCTGGCGAAGTCGGCGGCGAACTACGTCAACTCGCAACTGATCATGCTCGAAGCGCGCAACAACGGCTACACGGACGGCATTGCGCTCGACGCAGCGGGTTTCATCTCCGAAGGCAGCGGCGCAAACGTGTTCCTCGTTCAGCGCGGCGTGTTGCTGACGCCCGATCTCGGTTCATCGATCTTGTCGGGCATCACGCGCGGCTGCGTGCTGCAGCTCGCGCGCGACTTGGGCCTCGAAGTGCGTGAAGGACGTCTGCCGCGCGAAATGCTCACGATCAGCGACGAGATCTTCATCACCGGCACTGCTGCCGAGATCACGCCCGTGCGATCGATCGACAAACGCCCGATCGGCTGCGGCGCGCGCGGGCCGG